>JBMZCU010000241.1:0-5291 GCA_049613705.1 Pseudomonadales bacterium
ATTTTTTTTGACTAAAAGGTCCACCAGATCGTCTAAGATACGGGCGATCGCGATGTCGGACTCTCCTAAATAGGAGTCAGGGTTAAAGTCTTCATGTTGAATGGCTAGAAAGTCACGGACTTCAGGGTGATCGATGTCTATCGCTTCAGCGGATTCAGAGTAGGCATCGGAGATGCCTATGATGCGACCTTCAGCGTTGCGTGTAGCGTATAGCATAGCGGTAACTCGTCTTAAGTGGATGATTTACTTAATAGTATGTAGTTAATTGAGCAATGGTCAAGGAAATGGATGTAATACAAGACCCTTTATTGAGCTGTTTAATGCATTTGACGCAGCAGAATCATCGCCCGCTGTCTGCGCAGGCGCTGCGTGACGGTCTGCCCCTTGAAGATAATAAGCTAACCCCCAAGCTCTTTGTCCGCGCTGCGAAAAGAGCTGGTTTTTCTTCCAAGATAGTGCAGCGAAATCTCAACGATATTAGCCCACTCACATTACCTGCAGTGCTGCTATTAGCTAATGACGACGCCTGTATCCTTCAAGAGGTAGATGCACAGACAGGTGAGGCAATTCTGATTTTTCCAGACAGCGGTATGAAGCGCACGTCGATGGAAAAACTGGCAGAACAGTACACCGGTTATGCTATTTATCTGAAACTTGAATACCACTTTGCCGAAAGAGTATCCAAAGTGCTCGATCGCAAAGAAGGGCACTGGTTTTGGGGAACGATCTGGCGTTCGGCTAAGATTTACCGGGATGTGTTGATCGCCTCACTGTTGATAAACGTGTTTGTGCTGGCCAATCCGCTGTTTGTGATGAATGTTTACGATAGGGTCGTACCCAATTCCGCTATCGAGACGCTCTGGGTGCTGGCTATTGGTGTTTTCTGTGTGTACGCCTTTGACTTCGGCTTGAAGATGCTACGTGCTTACTTTCTTGAAATAGCGGGCAAAAAGGCTGATATTTTGATGTCGGCCATGCTCTTTGAGAAAGTGATGAGTATGCAATATGCCCACATGCCTAAATCAGTGGGCTCTTTTGCCAGTAACCTCAGGGAATTCGAGAGTATTCGCAGTTTTCTCAGCTCAACCACAAATACCGTCCTGATTGATATCCCCTTTGCCGTCATCTTCTTAATTGTCATGTTTATGATCGGCGGGCCGCTGGTCTATGTGCCTCTGGTGGCAATCCCGCTGGTGCTTATCTACTCAATCATCGCCAGTAAAAAGCTGAAAGAGTCGGTAGAGCAGACCTTCGCCTCTTCAGCGCAAAAGAACTCGACCTTAATTGAGTGCTTGACCGCGATGGAGACGGTGAAAACGCAGCGCGCTTCCTCTTCACTTCAGCTGCGCTGGGAGCAGGCTGAAGGGTACATCGCCAAATGGAGCCTTAAGAGCAAGATGATTTCATCGTCGGTGACAAATTTTGCCGGCTTTATCACTCAGCTTAGCTCAGTGTGTATCGTAATTGTGGGTGTGTACCTGATCGCCGAGCGCGAGCTTACGATGGGGGCGTTGATTGCCTCGAACATTCTATCTGGCCGAGTATTGCAACCTATGGCACAAGTGACCGGCTTAGTAACAAGCTTTTTCCAGTCTAAGACTGCGCTTGTGACGCTCAACAATATTATGAGTTTGCCGGATGAGCGCGCTGAGGGTAAAAACTACGTTCACCGCGACAAGCTAGATGGCAGTATCGATTTTAAGTCGGTTAAATTTAGCTACCCTGAGGCAGAGCAGATATCTCTAGAGAAAGTGGATTTCTCGATTAAAGCCGGTGAAAAGGTGGCCTTAATTGGGCGTATAGGTTCTGGTAAATCGACGGTCGAGAAACTTTTGATGGGTCTTTATAAACCTGATGAAGGGGCCGTTAGAATCGATGGTATTGATCTCAACCAAATAGACCCTGTCGATTTGAGGCGTAACATTGGCTACGTGCCGCAAGAGTTGATGTTATTTGATGGGACAGTGCGTGAAAACATTATTATGGGCTCGCCTGAGATTGACGATCAGGCGCTGATCAGTGCCAGTGCCGTTGCCGGCGTCGATCAGTTTGTCAATCGTCACCCCCAGGGGTTTGAAATGCCCGTAGGTGAGCGCGGGGCCAGACTGTCGGGCGGCCAGCGTCAGGCAATAGCAATTGCCAGGGCGCTGATACACTCACCCAATATTCTTATTTTGGATGAACCTACAAACTCGATGGATAACTCCTCGGAAGACTTCCTGAGGCGACAGCTGCAAGAGTACGCCAAAGAGCGGACGCTGGTGCTGGTGACGCACAAGATGTCACTGTTATCGCTGGTTGATCGCATCATTGTCGTTGACGGCGGAAAAATTGTAGCCGATGGTCCTAAGGACGTCGTGCTGGATGCACTCAAACAGGGACGGCTGCATATTCAGCGCTGAGGGACGAGAGATGACTGCAAAAGTGAATAAAAAAGATCTTCGCTATATGTCCAGCGTCAGTGAGGCGCTGTTGGAACAGACACCTACGGGCGCAAAGCTCTTGCTGTGGGCGATCGCGGTGTTTTTAGTTGGTGCAATTTTTTGGGCAAACTGGGCTGAACTCGATGAGTTAAGCCGTGGCGAAGGTGAAATTATTCCCTCGCAGCAGCTCCAGGTGATTCAGAATCTCGAGGGCGGGATCGTTTCAGAGATACTAGTGCGCGAGGGGGATCTCGTTGAAAAAGGGCAGGTGTTACTGCGCATAGATGACACGCGCTTTTCCAGCTCGTTTAAAGAGAATAAAGTGCGTGAGCTCGAGTTGGTTGCTAAGAGCGTCAGGCTGAGGGCCGAATCATCGGGTGTCGACTTTGCGGTGCCTGAAGATTTTCCTGAGCAGTATTTGTCTTTAATCAATCAAGAGCAGAGTTTGTATCTTGCGCGCCAGCTCGAGTTGAAATCTAATGTGGCTGTCTTTGAGCAGCAAGCTGATCAGAAGCGCCAGGAATTAGTCCAGGCAAAGAGCAAGCGCAGTCAATTGAGCAGTAGTTACAGTTTTATGCGTCAAGAGAGAGATCTCACCGGTCCGCTCGTTAAAGAGGGGGTAGTATCAGAGGTAGAGTTTTTACGTTTGAAGCGCCAGGTCAATGATCTCTCAGGTGAGCTTAATAACATTCGCTTGAGTTTGCCGCGCATTGAGTCATCGCTCAATGAAACATTGGAGATGGTTCAGGAAACGCGTCTCAAATTTCGATCTGCTGCCCGGGCTGAGCTCAACGAGACGTTGTCAGAGTTGGCTAGGCTCAAAGAGGCTTTAACAGGGATGGAAGATAAGCTGCACCGGACTGAGGTGACATCACCTGTTAAAGGCACGATTAAGCAGCTGATGGTCAATACCGTGAATGGGGTTGTGCAGCCTGGGGATGAAATTTTGAATATCGTTCCCTGGGAAGACACACTGTTAGTAGAGGCGAAACTTCGCCCATCAGATATTGCTAAAGTGCTCAGTGGTCAGAAGGCGGTCGTTAAAGTATCCGCTTACGACTTTAGTATTTACGGTGGTGTCGATGCGGTGGTCTCGACAGTGTCTCCAAGTACGGTGCTCAATGAAAAGGGTGAGCCCTTCTATATTGTGCGCTTGAAAACGGACAAGCCCTACTTGGAAAACAATGGAAAAAAATTGCCATTGATAGCGGGGATGACGGTTGCCGTAGATATATTAACAGGCAAAAAGACGGTTATGGATTATCTGTTGAAACCGATTCTAAAGGCAAAGCAAAGTGCCTTAACGGAAAGGTAAGTCACAGATATTTAATAAAAAACCTTATTGGCCAAAACGCAGTTGAATTGAAACTGTACAGAAAATAGCATAGTATGTGGCCGACAAGAAATTATTGTGAAGATGATATTGTATATATTAAGTGCTAGAGAAAATGTGCGTAAGCGTTGGTTGGAAATCGCTTCCTCCGATGTAGAGGTGATCTTGGATGTCAAGCATCTCGAGCAGCGCGCATTTGTCGCCGGCAGCTGTCTACTTGTACATTTAGACTCTTTTAGCAAGGAACAATTAGCTCAGGTTATTCCCTACGGAAGCCAGGTGAAATTGATCGGTTTTTCCGATAATCCAAATGACGCTCAAGGGATTGAGTTGTTGCTGAGAGGCTTTAAAGGGTATATCAACACCTTTGTCTCAGCATCAATTTTTAATGAGTTGTTGCTCTGCGTAACCCGTGGAGACATTTGGGCGGGTGCGAGTATTGTCCAAACGATGCTCAAACAGATGCTCAATCAACCTGAAATGGTTGAAACGCAAGTCCCAGACTTGGAGCAATACGAATTGAGTGACAGGGAGTTAGAGGTCGTCAATGTTTTAATTGAGGGCGCGAGTAATAAAGAGATAGGTCGTACTTTAGATATCACCGAGCGAACGGTAAAAGCCCATGTTAGTTCGATTTTAAGAAAGACGGAAACCAGTGATCGTGTCTCTCTTATCTTGAAGTTGAAGAATAAAAACAATTGAACGAATCCAAAAGGATTTAGGAGCATACAAGTGAATATCAAGAAGGTATTTTTAGCCGCTGCGATTACAGCTGCATCAGTGCAAGCGGTGACCGCTGAGCCGCTGAATATAGCAGTATCTTCTGCTGTACTTTCCAATCCACAAGTGCAATCGGTAAAAAATGCACGCAATGCTGTGTTCGAAGAAGTGAAGCAAGCGCGTGGTGGTTACTTGCCTACTATTGATGTTGGGGCGGGTTATGGCTATGAGCGTACAGACAACCAATCTACGACGGGTGATGTTGAGCTAAACCGTCGCGAGGCAAACGTCAGCTTAAACCAAATGTTGTTTGACGGTTTCAGAGTGTCATCTGAAGTGGCTCGTCAATCGGCGCGTCTGGATGCAATCAATAGTCGTTTGCGCGAAGTTGCTGAAGAAACGGCCTTGGAAGCGGCGCGTGCTTATCTCGAGCTTCTAAAGCGCGAAGAGCTCTTGCTGCAAGCTAAAGAAACACTGCTGACTCACGTGCGTATTTTTGATCAGATTAAGCGCCGTTCTGACCAAGGTGTTGGAACTTTAGCGTCTATCCAGCAAGCAGAGGGGCGTCTTGCACTGGCAGAGGTCAACGTGCTCTCAGCTGAAAATAACTTACTGGATGCGAAGTCGGCTTACCAGCGTGTAACAGGGCAGTACCCTGATGATACGCTTGAGGATCCAGAGATTGATCCGGACTTGATTCCAACTTCTTTTGATGAGGCAAAAGAGCGAACCTTTGCCAATCATCCAACACTCAAGCTTGCTGAATCTGATGTCAAAGCGGCGCGTGCACAGTACGAAGCGGCGCGCAGCTTGAT
>JBMZCU010000242.1:0-5284 GCA_049613705.1 Pseudomonadales bacterium
AGTACCTAACTGCGCTTCACCGATTTCTGCTTCGAGGCTTTTTTCGATGCTTGCTTTTTGCGCGCCGCAGCCGCACTTCGCGCTATTGTTTTAACACCACCAGCAGAGGCTTTAGCAGCCGGTTTAGGCGCTGCACTCTGATTGGCCGCCTTCGCTTTCACACCTAGCGGCTTCTTGGGCTTGGCCGACTTCGCCGGCTGTTTTGACTTTTGCACATAGCGATAGCCCTTTCCTTTCTCCTGGGCCGGCACCAGTTGCCAGTCAGCACTGCCGATAAGATCTTCACGCCCCATATTCGTTAAAACGCCGCGCAAGCGATCCCAGTTATCCTCATCGTGATAGCGCAATAGCGCTTTCTGCGTGCGGCGCTGTTCGTACTCAGTGGGGATGTACATCTTCTCACTCTTATAGCTCACCCGCTTGAGCGGGTTGCGCCCTGAGTGGTACATCGCTGTCGCCAAAGACATAGGTGATGGGTAGAACGTCTGCACTTGATCGACCCGGAATTTATTCTTCTTCAACCACAGTGAAAGGTTCAGCATGTCCTCATCTTCACAGCCAGGGTGTGCGGCAATGAAGTAGGGAATCAGGTATTGCTTCTTACCCGCTTCTTTCGAGAACTTATCAAACATACGCTTGAAATTATCGTAGGTTCCCATCCCCGGCTTCATCATCTTAGACAGCGTCTTCTCTTCACTGTGTTCTGGGGCGATTTTCAAGTAGCCGCCGACGTGGTGAGTCACCAGTTCTTTGACGTACTCGGGGTCTTCTACAGCCAAGTCGTAGCGCAGCCCCGAAGCGATGGCAATCTTATGGACACCGGGAATCTTGCGCGCCTCGCGATAGAGCTGGGTAGTCTCGCTGTGATCGGTAATCAGGTTGTGACAGATCACCGGATAAACGCACGAAAGCTTACGGCACGAGGATTGTATTTCATCGCTCTTGCAGTTGAGGTGATACATGTTTGAAGTCGGACCACCCAAGTCCGAAATCATACCGGTAAAGCCTGGCACTTTATCGCGAATTTCTTCAATCTCACGCAGTACAGATTGGCGCGACCGACTTTGGATTACTCGCCCTTCGTGCTCGGTAATCGAGCAGAAAGTACAGCCGCCGAAGCAACCGCGCATAATATTCACCGAAAAACGTATCATATCGTAAGCTGGAATTTTACGATTACCGTACGAGGGATGAGGGATACGCTGGTAGGGTAAGCCGAACACCGCATCCATCTCAGGTGTGCTCAGCGGGATTGGTGGCGGGTTCGCCCAAATCTCCTTAGTGCCGTGGCGCTGCACTAGAATCTTCGCATTGTGCGGGTTTGATTCTAAGTGTAGTACGCGCGAGGCATGCGCATACAGAGCAGAGTCCTTAGAGACTTTTTCATAGGCGGGCAGGCGAATGTAAGTTTCGTCTTTATCTAAGCGCTGCTTACCTTTGAGAGGCTCTGGAATAATGCGAATCGGCATGACTTGCTGCGGATCACTCTGCTGCTCTTTATTGCTGGCGCATTTTTCCTTGTCTTCTTCATAGTGATAAGGATTGGGCATTTCATCGATATTACCCGGCCAATCGATACGGCTGGAATCGATTTCCACGTACCCTTCTGGCAATACATCACGCAGTACCACGGTACCGCGTATATCACTCATCTGCTTGACATCTATCCCCTCAGCCATGGCATGCGTGACTTCTATAATAGCGCGCTCGGCATTGCCGTAGAGCAAAATATCAGCACCGGAATCAATCAACACTGAGCGGCGCACTTTATTACTCCAGTAATCGTACTGTGCAATGCGGCGCAGGCTCGCTTCAATCCCGCCGACGACCAGAGGCACGTCAGGGTAGAGTTCACGACAGCGTTGTGAGTACACAATCACGGCACGGTCTGGACGCTTGCCCTCGGCGCCATCAACTGTGTAAGCATCATCGTGACGTACTTTTAGATCTGCGGTGTAGCGGTTGATCATGGAATCCATGTTACCCGCTGTGATACCGAAATAGAGGTTTGGCTTGCCCAAAGTATCGAAGTCGACAGTACCGCGCCAATCAGGCTGCGAGATAATACCTACGCGAAAGCCCTGCGCTTCGAGCAGGCGCCCCATTACTGCCATGCCAAAACTGGGGTGGTCTACATAGGCATCTCCGGTGACCAAAATCACATCGCAACTATCCCAGCCAAGCTCGAGCATTTCAGCTCGGCTGGTCGGTAAAAATTTTGCAGTGCCAAAGCACTCCGCCCAGTAGGGCTTGCGGGAGAATAGTTCTTCTGCTGTTCTGATCATTTGCTCACACGGTATGTATTATGGATGTCAGCTCGCGCCACTTGCGTGAAATGCGACACTGTCATTGGTGTTTCAATAACACCGAAATTTAACCGACTATTATCTCAGATAGCCCGCCCTAAGCCCAGAAATTTGATTTAGATCAGCTAAAAAAGCGCCTCGCTCGACCAGTGCTTCAATTCACCTTGCGCCAACTTTAATTTAATCCCGCCGTATCAAGCTTTTACTGCTACACTGGCATTTTTAGCCGCTTTAACGATCACACAATTACACCTATGAAACCCTTCATTGTTCTGTGCTCACTGTTTACTTTACTGCTCAGCCAGCACAACTATGCCGCTACCGTCTATGCCGCCGCCTCCCTGACCCAGCCGCTAGAAATTCTGGCAAAGCGCTACCGCGCTGAACACGGCGGTGAACTCAAACTGGTTTTCGCAGCCTCCTCAACCCTGGCCAGACAAATCGCCAGTGGAGCTCCAGCTGATATCTTTATCAGTGCCAACCTGCGTTGGATGAGCTACCTTGAAGAACAGCAATGGGTTGAACAGCCAGTACCGTTACTGCAAAACCGTCTCGCCTTGATCGCCCCACTTTCAAGCGAGCTGCAAACAGTTGAGCTCAATGAGCAACTTGATTTAGCAGCACTACTACAAGGCAGCCGCCTAGCCGTTGGGAATATCGACCATGTACCTGTGGGCATATACGCGCACCAAGCGCTGGTATCACTGGGCTTGTGGCAGCAAGTGGAACGACAGCTGGCAATGAGTAGTAACACCCGTGCTGCACTGGCACTGGTTGAGCGACACGCTGCCCCACTGGGTATCGTGTACACCAGCGATGCCAGAGCTTCAAAGCGGGTCAAACAGATCGCCGCTATCCCCGCCCAGAGCCATCAGCCGATTGTCTATCCTATGGCGCTAGTGGTAAAAAACCCACCGGGTGACCAACACGGCCAGGGCTTTTATCGCTACCTGCAGAGCGAAGCCGCTCACGCCCTCTTTCTGGAATTCGGTTTCAAAGATGCTGACGGAATTTGAATGGCAGGCGATCAGCCTGAGCTTGAAAGTAGCCTGCTATGCCGTTGCCTTTAGCCTACCTGTCGCTATAGCCACGGCCTGGCTGCTGGCAAAGCGCCAGTTTTTTGGTAAGTCGGCACTCGATGCACTGATCCACCTTCCGCTAGTGCTTCCTCCTGTGGTTATTGGCTACCTCTTATTACTCGCCTTTACGCCACGCGGACTCTTTGGACCACTGTTAAATAGCTTAGGTATTAATATCAGCTTTAGTTGGCAAGGTGCAGCACTGGCCAGCGCCATCGTTGCCTTCCCGCTCATGGTACGCGCTATCCGCCTGAGCATGGAAAGCGTTGATACTAAACTTGAACAAGCAGCCAGCACTCTCGGGGCCAGTGGACTGCGCATTTTCTTCACTATTACGCTGCCTCTGGTCACACCTGGCATACTTACCGGTACCATTTTAGCCTTTGCCCGCAGCCTGGGAGAGTTCGGAGCAACTATCACATTTGTCTCCAATATTCCCGAGGTCACACGTACTATTCCCCTGGCCATGTACAGTTTTATTCAAACGCCAGGCGCCGAAGCTCAAGCTGCTAAGCTCTGTGCTATTGCGGTCGCCATAGCGCTGCTAGCGCTGTTCAGTTCACAGCTGCTGGAGCGTAAGATGCGCCGCAGGCGAGGTACCGCCTGATGAAATTACACGTTAAAAAAGCCTTGGGAGAGTTGCAGCTAGACGTTGAAACTCATCTCGACAACCAGGGTATCAGCGTACTTTTTGGTCGCTCAGGTAGCGGTAAAACCTCCCTTATCAACACCATCGCCGGCTTGATCACACCGGACAGCGGTGAAATTTTACTGGGCGATCACTGCTTTTACAGCAGCGATAAAGGCATAAACCTGGCTGCGAGCAAGCGTCAGATCGGCTACGTTTTCCAAGAGGCCAGGCTATTTCCGCACTACAGTGTGCTGGGGAACCTCAAATACGGCTATCGTGCAAAAGAGGATAGCGAGGGTCACAGGCTAAGCCAAATCATTGAATTGCTCGCGCTTGAGCCATTACTTGCGCGCTACCCACACGATCTCTCCGGCGGAGAGGCGCAGCGCGTCGCTATCGGCCGCGCACTGCTGCGACGCCCCAAGCTTTTACTACTAGACGAGCCATTAGCCGCGCTAGACACTCCGCGCAAACGCGCATTGCTGCCTTTTTTACTCAAGCTGAATCGCGAGCTCGCACTGCCAATGATTTATGTCACTCACAGCTTAGATGAGGTGCTCTTTCTCGCTGACACCCTCACCTTACTCGAACAAGGTAATATCATTGCTCAAGGCTCGGTCGAGACACTTTGGAATAACAATGCTATGCAGCCCTGGCTTGGCGATGAACCTCTGAGCGCCGTACTGCAGGCGACACTGCAGCAACAACATCCAACATACCCGCTCAGTGGGTTGGCGCTGGGGGATAACAATACACTGTGGAGCAAACAGATCAGCGCGCGTCTGGGCAGCGCTATGCGCTTGCGTATATTTGCACGCGACGTCTCTTTAACACTGACCAAGCTCGCGCACGACCAAACCAGCATCCGCAATGTATTTAGCGCGCAAATCCTCAGCATCGTGCACAGCGCTGATGATAGTTATATTAAGCTAGGCTTAGGTCAAAACATCCTCTGGGCGCAGCTGACACGCTGGGCGTGCGACGATTTAGCGCTGCGCGAAGGCATGCAGGTATTTGCACAAATTAAAGGGGGCAGTGTAAAGCAGAGCGATACCGCCGCTCACTGAGAGTGTTAGCGCCAGCGCCGCTGGCTCCGCCCTCGAACACCGGCCATTTTTACAAGACCGGCGCGAGTGTGCGAGTGACACAGCGCGATCGCCAGCGCATCGGCAGCATCGGCCTGGGGCAGCCCCGGCAACTTCAGGATGCGCGCCACCATATGCTGCACTTGGGACTTTTCCGCGCCACCACTGCCGACAACAGACTGT
>JBMZCU010000243.1:0-5225 GCA_049613705.1 Pseudomonadales bacterium
GTCGTGCGCAACCTTGCCGAGCTGGTCATTAACGCCCCCGTGGTGCACATCGATCACGGTGTCGGCCGTTATCTAGGCCTTGAAAGTATTGAGATCGACGGCCAGAGCAATGAGTTTGTCAAACTGGCCTATGCCAATGATGCAAAACTCTATGTGCCCGTCTCAAGCCTACATTTGATCAGCCGCTACAGCGGCACCAGTGATGAACTCGCCCCGCTGCATCGCCTCGGTACCGAACAGTGGAGCAAAGCGCGTAAGAAAGCCGCCGAGCAGATCCGCGACACCGCGGCAGAGCTCCTGAGTATTTACGCACGCCGCGCTGCGCGCAAAGGTTTTGCCTTCGACAAGCCCGCACTGGACTACCAGCGCTTTGCCGCCAGTTTCCCCTTTGAGGAAACCCCAGATCAAGCGATGGCGATCGAGTCGGTCATTCGCGATATGACTAGCGGTCAACCTATGGATAGATTGGTCTGCGGCGATGTTGGTTTTGGCAAAACAGAAGTGGCCATGCGCGCAGCTTTCATCGCTGTTAGCAGTGGCAAACAAGTGGTGATCTTAGTCCCGACCACCTTACTGGCACAACAACACTATGAAAACTTCTCTGACCGCTTCGCCGATATGGCCGTCAATGTCGAGCTGATTTCACGCTTTCGCAGTGCAAAGCAACAGAGTGTGATCTTAGATCAACTGGCCCAAGGCAAAATCGATATCTTGATTGGCACCCACAAAGTGATTCAACAAGATGTAAAGTACAGCGAGCTTGGGCTAGTAATTATCGATGAAGAACACCGCTTTGGGGTGCAGCAAAAAGAGCGCCTCAAATCGATGCGCTCGGAAGTGGACATACTGACCATGACCGCGACGCCGATTCCGCGTACCCTCAATATGGCGATGTCTGGCATGCGCGACCTCTCTATCATCGCCACACCACCGGCGCGTCGCCTCTCGGTCAACACTTTTGTGCGCCAGAGCGAGAGCGCTGTGGTCAAAGAAGCGATTCTACGTGAGCTGCTGCGCGGCGGCCAAGTCTACATACTGCACAACGAAGTCAAAACCATAGAGCAGCGCGGGCGCGAACTGGCTGAACTGGTGCCTGAGGCGCGCATCGGGATTGGCCACGGCCAAATGCGCGAACGCGAGCTCGAACAAGTGATGTCAGATTTCTACCACAAGCGCTTTAACATCTTGCTGTGTACTACGATCATCGAGACCGGTATCGACGTCCCTAATGCCAATACCATTATTATCGAGCGCGCCGATAAATTCGGACTGGCACAGTTACACCAGCTGCGCGGGCGCGTCGGGCGCTCTCACCACCAGGCCTACGCCTATCTGTTGACGCCGCACCCTAAAGCGATCACTAAAGATGCCGCCAAACGCTTGGAGGCCATCTCAGATTCCCAAGACTTAGGTGCTGGCTTTACCTTGGCCACCCACGACCTGGAAATTCGCGGTGCCGGTGAGCTGCTTGGCGAAGAGCAGAGCGGGCAAATTCAAGGTGTCGGCTTTAGTCTCTACATGGAGATGCTTGAGCAGGCGATCGAATCGATCAAAGAAGGTAAAACACCGAACCTAGATAAACCCCTGCAAATGGGTGCAGAAATCAACTTGCACCTAGCGGCACTGATTCCCGATGACTACCTCCCCGATGTGCACAGCCGCCTGGTAATGTATAAGCGCATCTCCAGCAGCAAGAGTGATACCGAGCTCAAGGAGCTGCAAATCGAAATGATTGACCGCTTTGGCCTCCTGCCGGAGCAGACTAAGAACTTGTTCCGCATCACATCTCTCAAACTGCGTGCTGAGATGCTGCGAATCGTCAAGATTGATGCCGGCGCAGGCAGCGGTAAGATAGATTTCGGCTCCGAGCCCAAGGTCGACCCTTTCACTATTGTCTCACTGGTGCAAAAGCAACCCACACGCTTCAAGCTCGAGGGAGCCAGCCAACTCAAGTTCACCCTGCCGATGCAGGAAATAGAACAGCGTTTCAACGCTGTGGAGGGACTTCTCGAGCAATTGGCTAAGGGCTAAGGGCTAACAACCCTATCCAACAACGAGCAACACCTACACGTGTTGCTCTGGCGTAAAGAAGTACAGTCAATGGCCCCGTCCTTAATCAGCTTTCTGACCAAGCTATTGCGTCCTGCTCTGGCCAATCGCCGACTCCTGTCGGCAAAGGGATTGGCCCCTTAGCTTTCTTTGAGGAATGTTAGCGCCCACGGGCGTGTAAGATGATGCATGTGTTTTGTTAGCCGTCATCGCCGGGCCACCAGCTCATCGTGAGGGCAGCCTCAATCATGAATCACCTTGTACGTCGGAGGTTTTTTTCAACTTACTCGCCCTCTAACGCAACTTAAATTAGCGCAACTTAAACTAGCACAACTTAAACTAGCGCAGCCTTGTACTGCTAATGCTCGCGGCTAATCCGCACCTCTCTTCACGCTATAAATCAGCCACTGAAAAGTTCGTAACGCTCTGAAAAAAGCGATCAAATACGCGCTTGTAAGCGTTAGTCGACGACCACTATAAAGAGGCAACTAACAATAGTTGGTAACAATAATTGGCAGGCATAAAAAAACGCCCATTCGGACGTTTTTTTATCTGGCGGCTCTTTTTAACTCAGCCCTTGAACGCACACTTGGTTTCGTCCTTGATCCTTAGCTTTGTAGAGCGCTTTATCCGCGGCCTTCAGCGGGTTCGTTTTGGTACGCGCCACAGCTAAGCCTGCACTGATTGTCACTGAAACACTGTCACCGTTACCGCCTTTGCCACGCTGCGAGCGACCTTTTTTGTTGTTCTTGGGGCGCCCCTTTGCGCGAATACGCATACTCGCCTGCTCAACACTTTCGCGAACCGCCTCCAGTGACTGCGCCGCCGCATCCATATCGGTGTGTGCAAAAAGCACACAAAACTCTTCGCCGCCGTAACGGTAAGCTGTTCCGCCCTTCACTTGACGGATTTTTTGCGCCACCATGCGCAGCACCTGATCGCCGACATCATGGCCGTAAGTGTCGTTAAATTTTTTGAAGAAATCGATATCCAGCATCGCCGCGCTGTAATTCCTGCCCAGTTTAACCATGCGCTCGTTAAGTGCCCGACGCCCGGGAAGGCCTGTCAATTCATCGATATAAGCCATACTCAGAGAGCGCTTAAACAAGGCTAATACCAAGAGTAGCTGATTGAGGCTAACCAGCAGACTAAGCTGTATTTCATTGGCCGGTGGCATCATTAGCAACCAACCTGAGAATACCAGTGAAATTAATAGGTAGGCATCGATCAACATCCCCTGCACAAAGAGCTTTACTAGAAGGTAGACAAAGCAGAGGCCAAACACCACCAGTGCCGGAATAGACACACTGTAGCCTTCAATTAACAGGTGTGGCCAGGTTGTCAGCTCAGTGAAGAGATCGCCTTTGAATACATAGGCGACGACCAAGAGACCTGGCTGGCAAAAGATTAACCCAATGCGCAAAAGGCCGGTAATCGTGTAGGTACCGCGCTCCTTGTAAAAGGCAATCAGCAGCATATTGAGTGACATCACGACAATGCCCAATTGAGTGAAATTGGGCTGGGTGAAATCGAGCTTTAAGAAGGTCCACACTGCCAGGCTGATAAGGCCTGCAAAAAGAATACGGCTAAAGTTAAAAAAGCCCACCACCAAAAAGAGAATCGCGCTAATACCCAGTGGCAACCAGGGAATAAAATACTGCCACGGCTGTGGAATTTGACTGGTGAATGGAAGTGCGTAAATGGCGCCGGCAATCAGCAGCACCGGCAGTAGCAGTAAATTGATCGGTCTTACGAAATCAAACACGAGTCATCCTTTGTCATGCGCCACTATCGGATATTATGCAACCGGCTCAACACAGGACACACGCGAACCAATAAGGGCTTCTAATCGAGCGGCTATTTTAAATAAAGCCACAGAGTGAAGCTAGCCCTATCGGTATTAATAACCCCGCGGCAAATCACTTTTCTTGCTTTCATCAATCTGGCGATGACTGCCGACTGACTAACGCGCTCAAGCGTTAGTAACGTGATTTATCACGCCTCTCCCAGAGTTCGCGAGCGCGGCTGTTAGCTGCAGGAGCTTCCAGTGCCGGATCGAGCAGGCACAGTGCAGCGGCGGTGGTACTCAAAAGCGCTCCCTCGCCGTAGTGGTGTTCGATATCACCGCGCCAAAGCGCCAACAATTGCGAGGGCTCTAGATGTTCGTCCTTAACCACACGCTTAGGGTAAAGTCTGGGCCACATCGCATCGCTGAGCACACCCGCACGCCCCCAGCGCACTTCACACTCGGCATCAGGGCGCAGCTCTGCCTCGCCGCCATCACCGCGGATGGTCAAGCTGTGTTCAACCCCGAGTAGAGCATTGGTTTGCTGATGCATCGGCGCATAAGCGGGGTGAAAAACACCGTCAATACAGTACTTCGCCCCCAGCGGGTTGATCATACGGCACAGCGTATGTACCGGCGAGCGCAGGCCAAAGATATTGCGAAGTTCAATGATGCTACTCAGCTGGGGCACCATGTTATCCAACCCCATAAAGGCGAAATTATGCTGCGTTAATTGATGAGCCACATCATCCCAGTCCTGTGCTGCCTCAAGGCCAAAGTGCTCGAGCATATCCTGGGTGTACAGTCTGCCTGCAGTGTGTCCACGCGCCCCGTGCATAAAGACACGGGTGCCATTTTGCGCTAGTAACAATGCGGTGAGTAAAAACCACGGTAAGTTACGCTTTTTACCCGCATAACTCGACCAGTCCAGATCTACCTCTATGCGCGGAGCTTGCGCGGCATCGCGGCTGGCCTCAATAAAGCCAACGAGTTCCTCTGGCGCTTCCTCCTTGACCCTTAGTAACATCAAAAAAGCCCCCAATTGCTCGGGACGCACCTCACCTGCCAGTATCATACGCATGGCTTGATACGCCTCATCGCGGGTCAGTGATCGGGTACCTTTTTTACCTTTACCTAAGATGCGCACGAAAGGCGCAAAGGGATGCTCTTGCACGTTGCTGTTCCATTATCTGAAGTGAGTGCCGCGCGGGCGTGTTGTGCGAGCATCATAAACAGGCGCTTCGGACAATGCAATCAAGGCACAAAGGATCGCCAATCACTGTGCGAACACGCCGATTTGGCACACTTTTACTGTGAAGCTGAGGTATAATGCCATTAAGTCGGCCCCGCAGAGGCAGCACCGTTTGACGCTCCTACTCCGGCACAGACC
>JBMZCU010000244.1:0-5223 GCA_049613705.1 Pseudomonadales bacterium
CTGTGTTGCTGTTCACGGCTGACGATTTCAACGGGGTAGTCCAGCGCGGCTGCCAGCGATTCGGCGTGCGCGCTGATCTCGCGAAAGTGCTCTGGCTTGAGCGCGCCGCGAAAGCGCCCGCAGCGCTGCAAGTCGCAGTCTATCTGCTCGCGCACGATAAAATCCAGTAGCCACTCGAACCCCGCCAAGCTCTCGGCGAGTAGCGCGTTGGCTGTCTCACTGCCAAAGGCACTCTGCATTCCCTTGAGACCAAGTTTGTGAAAGCTAGGCCCCAGCAAACCGCCGTTGCGCGAGCTGGCACCACCGGCGAGAGGGCCGCTGTCGGCCACCAGCACGGACTTACCCGTGCGCGCCAAAGTCAGCGCCGCCGATAGCCCAGTAAAGCCGCTGCCGACGACCAGCACATCGTAGTGGCTCGCCAACTGCTCGGGCCTAAGTGTCTGCGGCGCACTGTCAAACACTCTGTGCCAGTAAGGGGTCAGGGTGAGATTAGGGTTTTGCTTCACGTGTATCTCCAAGGCTTTTTGCACGAGTATAGCTCTGAAGCGAAATTTAAAAATTGAATAATTTTCCAATATCTATAACTATTGGTTATCGATTTTAATAACCAACTGCGATGAACATCAAACAACTGCGACTCTTTCACGAGATCATGCTCACCGGGCGCGTCGCCCAGGCAGCCGAGCGACTGCACATCAGCCAGCCCGCGGCGAGTAAAATGCTCGCGGCGCTGGAGCACCACTTGGGCTACAAACTCTTCGCCCGCCAGGCCGGACGCTTACAGCCCACACCCGAGGCCACTTACCTGCACCGCGAGACACTGGAAGTACTGGAGGGTGTCAGCCGCCTGGAGGAGAGTTTTGAGCGCGCCAAGTACGGCCAACCGGACAAGCTCAACATCGCCAGTATCTTTGCACCGGCGCAGCTGTTGCTGCCCCAATTAATGGCAGCACAGTACCGCAACCAGCCAGCACTGCAACTAGGTCTGCAGGTACTGAGCCCGGCGCAGATTTGCGAAGGTGTCGCCTCTGGCAAATACAGTTTAGGCTTAGTCGATAGAAAGTATCGCGACAAGCGCTACCACAGTGTCGATTTCTCGCTGCCGTGTTACTGCGCGCTGCACAGCTCACACCCCGCCGCCAAACTGGCGCAGCTGACCCCGCAAGACCTCGTGGACACTCCATGGATCACCTTCAGCCCGACGACCAGCATTTACAAAGCGCTCAAGACAAGTTACAGCCAGGCCGGACTGCGGGTTGTTCAGGGAATAGAAGTCAACGGCAGCCTCAATGCGGCAGCGCTAGTGGCGCAAAACTGCGGCGCCACCTTGCTCGACGCCGTGAGCCTGCACTACTTAGAACAGTGTCAGCCCCACCCCGAGTTGGTATTCAAACCTTTCAGCCCGGCGATCAGCGAACCGCTCTCACTGATCAGCTACAGCGGCCAACCGCTTTCGAGGGCGGCAGCCGAGCTCGCAGCACAAGTTCAAGCGGCTCTCACCGCGCTCTGTCAGAAGCACTAAGAAGGCATCACCACTTCGGTCAGCACTTGTGTCTTCACCGAGTTGGCAATAAAGCAGAGTTCGTGGGCCTGGTGGTGCATCACCTCCAGTTGTGCTTTTGTGGGCTGTCGCTCACCTGAGAAGTGCACGCAGGGGTAGAGCGTCACCCGAGTCATACTGACCGCACCACTGCTATCCTGCTCCATAACTCCTTGCGCACTGTCGCGGTAGCTATCTACCAGATAGCGCTTTTTCGCTGCTATGCTGAGGAAAAATAACATGTGACAGCTCGACAGCGAGGCGATGAAAGCCTCCTCGGGATCGACATTAGCCTCCACTGAATAGGGCAGCGGTACTATGTGCGGCGAAGAGGATGCCGCGACCTGCGCACCGCCATCGAACTGCCACAGGTGGCCGCGGCTGTACTGGTTATCGGTAAAAGCTTCATCCTGCTCGCGCTGCCAACTCACCTGCGCACTGTAATTCGCCATCTAAATACCCTCATCAATTTTTCCGTATTATCGGTTGCCACGCAGCGCGAGTGCCAGCGATAATTCATCAACCAGATATGAGAAAATTTCACAGCTATGGTCACTCCCTCCATCAATGCCATCGAGACTTTTGACGTCGTCGCCAGAGAGAAGAACTTCTCCCGAGCCGCCAGCGTACTGCACATCACCCCAAGTGCTGTTAGCCACCGCATAAAACTGCTGGAAGAACAGTTGGGCACTGTGCTTTTTAACCGTCTCGCACAAGGCGTAGAGTTGACGGCGGCGGGCCAGGCGCTACACGAGCACAGCGCGCTGGCGATGCAGCACATCCACGACGGCGTGCTGCGCAGCCAGTTTGTCGGCCAGCGTGAAAAGCTCACTGTAGCCACTATTCCCTCGCTGTGTCAGCAGTGGCTAATTCCGCGCCTCAAGGCGTTCAAAGAAGTGGAACCCAATATAGATTTGGAGTTTATCGCACAGCGACAGATCGCGGACTTCAGCAGCAACCAAATCGATGCGCACCTGCACTTTGGCAGCGGTCAGTACCACCACCTACACGCTCACAAGTTGAGTGCTGAATACGTCTTCCCGGTGTGTAGTCCCGCCCTGCTCGAGCGCGGCTCCAACCTGCAAGAAATCATAGAGCAGAGTGCGCTGCTACACTACAGAGCGAACTTGGAGGATGCCCCAGGCGGCGTCAGCTGGAGCGATTGGTGCCAGCACTTTGCGCTGTCTCTAGGGCAATCTTGTAGCCATCTCTGGTTTAGCCAAGTCTCTATGACTCTTGAAGCCGCGGCGCAGGGGTTAGGCATCGCACTGGCCTGGGAGCGCGTCGCCACCGACGCACTCGCCACAGGCAAGCTAGTGCGCATCGGCGAAGAGCAGCTCAGTGCAGACTTTGGCTACTATCTCGTCGCGCCGAAAAAGCACTTTGAAAAACCGTCGCTGAACGCCTTTTGCCGCTGGTTAGCATTTGAAATTTCCGCGAGTAAATGATCAACATACATCGAAGCGAACCTATTGCGAGTCGTAACACGATAAGGAGTCACTATGGCTGATTTACCACCTCTCAACAGCTTGCAAACCTTTGCGATCGCCTCTGCCAAACTCAGCTTTAAGGAGACCGCTGCTGAACTCAATATCAGTGCTACAGCCGTGAGCCATCGCATTGCCAAGCTCGAAGCGTGGCTGGGGGTCAAACTCTTCCACCGTCTGACCCGACACCTGAGCCTTACCCCAGAAGGAGAGCGCTATAGCCGAGATGTACAAAGCGCTTTTCGACAACTGATAGATAGCTCAGATCAAATAAAGCGTCCTCAACAGACACAAGTGCTAAAGGTGTCGAGTACGATGTCATTCGCTTCAAACTGGCTTGCACCTCGATTGCATACCTTTCAAGAAAACTTCCCGCAGTACGAGCTCTCACTCCAGGCCAATGACCAGCTACAATCTCTACAGCACACCGACCTAGACATCGCTATTCGCTACGGTGAAGGCGATTACTCGGACTGCTTTTTTCGCTTGCTCTTTTCGGATTACTACACTGCAGTTTGCACACCTGAGCTTGCTGACAGTTTGCTTTCACCGGCCGATTTACTCGACAATCGGCTGATTGAATATCGCTGGTCTGGATTTAATCATCGAGACCCGAGCTGGCAGAAGTGGCTTGCGGCAGCTAAGCTCCAAGCATCGACTAGCCTACCTAGACCTAGGGTCTACAGCGAAGAGCACATCGCACTCAGTGCAGTTCTCAAGGGAGAAGGCGTCGCGCTACTGAGTACCTGTGCGACGGCACATGAAATAGAGGCCGGAAACTTAGTCCGACCTTTCGCCGTTGCACTGCAAAATCGCAATTACTACTTCACCTGCGCCCACGCACGGCGCAATGATAAAAAAGTCGATGACTTTTATCACTGGCTAGTGCCTCTGGCCGACGCCTATGAGAGACGGCTGCAGCAAACACCGCAGCTCGCTTTTACTGACATAACAGATGCTTAATCAGCTTTAGCCGTCACTCTGCGGGTGTACTTGGCGACGCGCTCACCAAGTAGCCACGCAGTTTTTAAATCTCCACTTGCCAGTGTTTGCCCAGTGCGCTCTGCTTCTGTTTGAGCGACCGCACCTAGCATAGTGCCGGTGCGGTTAAATGCATCCGGATGCCCCGGCGCTCCCGGTGGCGAAGTATTCATCTGCGCTTGGCCGACCCATATCATGCCGTGCTGTGCTGCAAATATACTCATGGATATCAATGTGCTGAGTTTGTCTCCCCCCAAGCTCTGGGAGTGGGTAAATCCTGCGGCCAGCTTACCCTCCCACTGTTGAGCAAACCATATCGGCGAAGTCGCATCCATAAATGCCTTAAACGTAGCGGAGACATTACCCAAATAGGTAGGCGAACCAAACACAATAGCGTCCATATCATTGAGCACACTTGGTTGATCTACTACCTGCTCTACGGCGAAAAGCTCTGCTGTTACGCCAGACACTTCACTGGCGCCTGCAGCTATCGCTTTTGCTTGTTGTAGCGTATGTCCCTGGTCACTGTGATAGACGACGGCTAGATTAATCACTACTCATCGCCCTCTGAAAGTAACTCGCTCACAACAGGCGCTAAAGCTGTCCCCAAACGCGCGTGATTCTCTCTGTCTAGATGAATACCATCTACGCCTGTTACCTTGACGACTTTCGCAGCGTCAAAGTAGGGAGTGTTGCGGCTTTTAGCCTGGGAAGCGAAGGCTTTTGCCAATGCAGCTGACGGCCCCTGAGCGGCCTCAAACAACCCGTTTAAGGGGGTGGCAGCTGTATCTTCTACCACGGCGGGAGAGACAACCAGTACTTTAGGCGCCGTATAATTACTGTATAGCGGCTGATGGCTATTAACGACTTGCTGCGCCATGTCAAAAACGGCTTCTGCAACTTGAGCTGGCGCGCGCTCGGTGCCGTTTTGTAAATCGTTAGTCCCTAGCATGATCACCACTAAGTCCAGAGGCATATTGCGTGCAATAGACTCTGGGAGCGCCTTGGCACCGTTAAAATCTTGCGCCTCTATCGCCCCAACGGCAGAATTTCCATCGATATTCGAGCGCCGCCCGACCATACCGTCGACAATCACAGTGGTGTTTTCTAGGGCATTATTTAAAACGCCTGCCCAGCGCGTATTGTCATCGTAACGCGCTGTGGGAAACCCCGCCGCGATTGGCTGCCATCCCCAAGTGTTACTGTCACCAAATA
>JBMZCU010000245.1:0-5185 GCA_049613705.1 Pseudomonadales bacterium
TGGTCAGTGGACTATCCGCCACAGCACTGCCGTACTGAGTGTAACTAAGGCCTCCCATCAGCACCCAGTGATCACTCAGCTGATACTCGGCATTGACCCCCACACTGTAGGTCGTCGTGCTCGATGCGCTGTACTGTGCAAATCCCGATTTAGCAGCCTGCTTTGCAGATACCCCGTAATAGTGGTTGACCAGATCTTTGCTGGCCCAGCTAATCTGAGCATTGGGCAGCAAAGTCAGAGCCTCGTACTCAAAGGGAACCGCCCACTCTAAACTCGCACTGATGCCGTCGTGCTCACCACTGACATCGCGACTGATGCTGGCAGAGAGTAAGCCGACAGGAGTAAACATTTCTCCTCCGGTTGTCAGGTTCACACCGCTGTCGACATCTCCGAGTGCTTTGACCCCGGCGTCATCGCTGTCGCTGCGCTCACCACTAAAAGGATCGTCTAGGCCGATGGAGGTATAAGCGCTCATGCGCTCTGAGCTGTAAAATTCATAGCCCACACTAGGACCGTCGAGGAAGAATTCGTTGTAGCGCACTGCGAACATGGGCAGCGCCTGTACCTCTGAATCAAACCCTTTGTAGAGCGGTTTGTAACTGGCCGCGCCGACTCCCAACTCGATTTCCCAAGTATCGCGCTCAGGTTCGCGGTCCATATCGGCCAGCACAGTGCTGGAACATATGATTGCTGCAACCGCCAGCGTCACTCTTTTCATAAAGCTATCCTCTCGTGATGAATAGCGCGCAGCTTAAGGTGCATGCGGTTAAGAAAAAGTTAAACTAATGCCATACCCCGGCGTCCCAGCCTTTACATTTCGTTAACCTCGTTGAAGCTAAGCTTCACTTTTGATGCAACTTTGGGTCGACACTATGAACTCCCACCCGCTCTCAGTACTACTCGTCGAAGACAACCGCGAACTGGCCGCCTCCGTGGCTGATTTTCTCGCCCTCGAGAACATCAGCTGTGACCACGCCTACAACGGCGTCGCCGGATTAAACCTGGCACTGGAACATCGCTACGATGTCATTCTGCTGGATATCGCGATGCCTAAACTCGACGGCTTAGGAGTCTGCGAGCAACTGCGGCAACACGGCTGTGACACTCCAGTCTTGATGCTCACCGCAAGAGATACCCTCGCGGATAAACTCAAGGGCTTTAGCGCCGGGACCGATGACTATTTAGTGAAGCCTTTCGATTTGGAAGAGCTCTGTGCGCGGGTCTTTTCGCTGGCCAGTAGGCGCAGCGGCAACAGTTTAAAACTGCGCGTCGGCGATTTACAGCTCGATCTCTCGACCAAGCTCGTCACTAGAAAGGGACAAGCGTTAAAACTGCCGCTAAGTTGTTGGAAGCTGCTCGAACTACTGATGCGCAACCACCCCAACGTCGTCAGCCGCACCCAGCTTGAACAGGTGCTGTGGAGTGACGAGCCGCCAGATTCTGACAGCCTAAAAGTGCACTTGTACAACCTGCGAAGAATTGTCGACAAGCCTTTCAACGCTAAAATGATCCACACTTTGCCGAAAAAAGGCATCGCTTTAAAGGCCCCGCATGCGCAAAACTAAAAGCCTTCGCCGCACCCTCATCAGCTACGCTTTAGCGTTCACGACACTCAGTGCGCTGTTTTATATTTTCCTGATAGCCAACTTTGCCGACTTAGGTATCAACAAAATTTTCGACTCAATTCTGCGCGTTGAAGCGCGCAGTTTTGAGCGCGCGTACCGTGAAAATCCCAATCAAACACTGACAGGTAGCGGCACAATAAATTTCTACCTCGACTCCTGGGAGGGAGCACCTCACTACATCCACGACTTCCCTCCCATCGCTGAACTAAAGGTCGGAGAAAACTATGACTTAATCGACTATTTCGACGCGCCGCAGTCAATCGTTGATGCCTTTGAAAGCGATAGAGAGGTCATCGCCTACATCCATCAACTGCCGGACGGTCGCAAACTCGCCGTCGTCTCCAATGTGCAATTGAGCATTCTAACCGAGAGTGAAATTCAGGAGTTCGACGCACTCCTCGAAGATGTACTGCTATCTAGCCTGCTGTTCTCGCTGATCGTTATCGGCCTTTTTTTACTGTTTTCGCGGCACTTGTTCAAACAGACCAATAAACTCACGCAGTGGGTAGAGCAGTTAAACGTATCTAACCTGGATAGCCCAGTCCCCAACTTGCACTACGCAGAGTTCGCGTTAATCGCTAACAAGCTACAGCAATCCGTGGACAATGTTGCTCAGCTCGTGCGCAAAGAGCGTCACCTGCTGCGCAATATCAGCCACGAACTTCGCACCCCCATTGCCGTGGTCAACGCCAACCTGAGCTTACTCAAGCGCAATAGCCTGGCAGAAAGTGCAACGACCCCACTAAAGCGTATAGACAGGGCCAACAAGAGTATGCAACTGATGACTGAGACGCTGCTCTGGGTTCACCGTGAAAGCGAGACGCCTCCCAAGCGAGAGTTAATATCCTGTGCTTTACTCGTGCAGCAACAGCTAGAGCATTACCGCTACCTGATACAGGGCAAGGAGGTGACGCTGTCGTTCAACGTTGACGCGGCGCTCAGCGAGCAGTGGACCTTCACCTCACCGCTGGAAATTGTAGTTGGCAATCTAATCCGCAATGCGCTACAGCACACAGAATCGGGAGCCATCGCTATTCACCTGGAACAGCAAAGCTTGAGCATCGTAAATCAGTACAGTGAAGACTATCGCACTGAATACGACAGCTTTGGGTTGGGGATTGGCTTAGTGCAACAAATTTGTGAAAAGCTAAACTGGCATTTTGAGGTCACCAAATCGCAGGGGGGCTTCAGTGCCATGCTGCGATTTGGTGATGAGTAAAGGACTATTCCGCGCTGGCCGCACGGGCTTCCCTGCGCGCCTTAAACTTGGCTTTGATCAGCTCTGCAATCGGCTGTCCAAAGAGTGCCAGCATAGCAAAAGCCATGATAGTCGCGGTGAGCGGGCGCTCCCAGAGAAAGCTCATACTGTCATCGTTGATCAAGAGTGCGCGGCGCAGATTGTCCTCCAGCATCCCGCCCAAGATAAAGCCGAGCAGCATAGGTGCCAGTGGAAATTCGAGAATGCGCAGCACGATAGCCGCGATGCAAATGATTACCATCACCTGGATATCAAAGGCGTTGAACGATACCAGATAAACCCCTGTCAGTGAGAAGAACAGGATCAGTGGAATCAAGATAGCACGCGGGATATCCAACAGTTTTGAAATGTAGGGAATCAGCGGCAAGTTCAGCACTAGGAGCACTAAGTTACCTAAGTACATTGAGATGATCACCGACCAAAAGACATTGGGATGATCGACAAACAGCTGCGGTCCCGGCTGGATACCGTAGGCGATCAGTGCTCCAAGCATCACTGCCGTGGTGCCTGAACCTGGAATACCCAGTGTCAACAGAGGCACAAAGGAGCCTGTAGAAGCCGCGTTGTTGGCTGATTCAGGCGCCGCCAGGCCGCGCAGTGAGCCCTGGCCAAACTTGAGCTTTTCTTTGACGCTGGCGAGGTTTCGCTCGACGCCGTAGGCAAGAAACGAAGCAATAGTCGCCCCCGCACCGGGCAACACGCCGACGACAAACCCGAGCACTGAGGAGCGCACCATGGTCGGCGCCACTTGTTTCACCTCATCTTTACTCAGCTTCATGCTGCCCAGCTCACCGCTCTCTTTGATGTTGTCGAGCTCGGCATTGGTCTGGCGATCCATCACGGACATCACCACCTCGGCCAGTGCAAAAGTCGCCATGGCCAACAGCAGAAAGCTCAAACCATCTATCAGCTCCAGCGAGCCGAAGGTAAAGCGCTCGATACCGCTGGATCTATCGGTCCCCACTGTAGAGATCATCAAGCCCAGCACTGTCATCATCAAGGCTTTTAAGATATTGCCTTTACCGGCAAAAGCAGCCACCGCTGTGAGACCCAATACCATGAGCGCGAAGTAATCACTGGACTGAAAACTCAGTGAAACTTTAGCCAGTGCCGGCGCAAAGAACAGTAAAAAGATAGCGCCGATAGTTCCGCCAGTGAAGGAGGAATAAGCTGCCAGTGCCAAAGCTTTGCCCGCCTGTCCCTGACTCGCTAGCGGAAAACCGTCAAAGGCTGTTACCACTGTGGATGAGCAGCCGGGAGCATTGATCAGAATAGACGATGTCGACGCGCCAAAAACAGCGCCGTAATAGACACCCGCCATCAGGATAATCCCCGAAGATGGATCTAGACCATAAGTCACAGGGATCATCAACGCGACCGCTGAAACGGGCCCCAGTCCAGGTAGCATGCCGATAAAAGTGCCGGCAAAGCAACCGACAAACATCATCAGCAAATTAAAGGGCATGACTGCTGTGGTCACCCCTGTGTAGATACCTTCCCACATTTTAAGACACTCCCAAGCTCTGCAACAGCGCGCCAGGTGCAAGGTAAATTTCTAGCAGCTGGGTTAGCACGTACCAAAAAAAGATCACCAGTGGCCCCGAGCACATAAAGAGCACCAGCTTGCGCCGCTCGCCAAGCAGCCAATAACCGACCAGTAAAAAGAGTGCCGTGGCGATCAAAAAGCCCAAGTACTCGAGAACAGCTCCATAGATCACCATCAACCCAATGAGTTTGGCCGCGATCTGCCAGTTGTAATTGGGGATGCGCTTGCGCTCTTCACGCAGTGAGCTCAGCAGCAGCGCAAGGGATAAAAAGCCGCCGAGCACTGCCAGCACAAATGGCAGTGTCTTGGCGGTAAAAACTTCGTACTCATCACCTGGGTACTGTGGAATCAAGGTAGCCGAGTAGCCGTAACCCAGCGCCAGCGCGAGGAAAATCAAACCACCAATTCGATCTTTGTATACTGTCATAAATGCACAGGGCCACCTCACAGCCGTGCCGAGGGCGGCTCTCTCCTCAATTACTTAAGAAAACCGAGTTCTTTCATCAGCGAGCCTATCTGCTGCTCCTGCTGCTCGAGGAACTTGTAGAACTCACCGCTGGGCTTGTAGACATTGACCCAACCATTGCGGCTGCGTACCGTTTCCCACTCTGGCGTCTTATACATGGCAGCAAGCGCCTCGTTCCACTTCGCTACTTGCGCATCACTCGCCCCTGGAGCGGCAAAGAAGCCACGCCAGTTAGCGAAGACTGTGTTATTGCCCATTTCCTTGAGCGTCTTCACATCAGGTGCATCGGC
>JBMZCU010000246.1:0-5107 GCA_049613705.1 Pseudomonadales bacterium
CGGTTCTGCTCGAAAAAGTTGGGCTCTAAAGTCACCAAGTGATCGAACACGGCCTTGCGAATATCCGCACAGACGCGCTCCCCAAGCCATGACACCAGATAAAAGCGAATGTAAGTGCCGCAGGCCATCAGCACTGTCATCAACATCAACATCAGCGTCGTCTGATTGAGCTGCGACTTTGACTGCGCGACAAAGCCGTTGTCGATTAATAGCTTCACCCCCTGGCCAATCGAGAGCGTGATTGCCGCGGTAAAAATCAGCGCCACGCCCGCCCAGAACAACACCTTGCGATAGGGCACGGCAAAAGAGAGTAAAAACTTGAACGTCTCGGCACTGCCCTGAAGTGGGCGTTTTTTTGACGAGGCGCGCGCACTGCGCGGTGGAGACTGACTCATGAAGCGAAACCTTTTTAATGACGATGCGTCGACAAAATACGCGATATCCTCCCCACAGACAAGCAGATTCACACCTGCTGTAGTCAGCGTGCAACTTTTGTGCAAATCACGGTCATATAGAAAAGCACGTTTAAAACGCATACGCATCGCACAGTTCGCATCTTCGTCGTATTTTGGCTATGCTTAATGTGAACCCGATACCCCGCGCTGAGATCCAGCACCGGGTTACATCGGGTGCGTTGCCAGCACTTCACTCGCATGCTGCACGATCACCGAGACTCAGCTGCGATGCAACTGCTCAACGCAATAGCACCACAGGGATAATGTGGCTCGCACTGACTATAAAGCCCTCCTTCCCGCCGTACCGCACAGGTGCAATCTGACAAGTTGAAAATCTACTCCCACAAAGGAGATCGAGATGACGACAATCGCCGAATTTAAGATTCACTACTCACAGCTCTTAGACGAGCAAGCACAGTGCAGCAACACCTTAGAGCAACTAAACCTCACCTGCGCAGACCTACTGCGCTTTTATCGCAGTATGGTTTTTGCCCGCACCTTCGACACCAAAGCTATCGCGCTACAGCGCACAGGCCGCTTAGGTACTTATGCCTCATGTCTAGGTCAGGAGGCCATCAGCTGTGCCATTGGCCTGTGTATGCAACAAGAGGATGTATTCATTCCCGGCTATCGCGATGCGGCAACCTTGTTACAGCGCGGCGCCAAAGTCGAAGAGTTACTGCTCTATTGGGGCGGGGACGAGCGCGGCATGAACTTCAGCGTCAACCGCGAGGACCTGCCCTACAATGTCCCGATTTCAAGCCAGTGCTGCCACGCCGTCGGGGTCGCCTATGCATTTAAACTTCGCAAACAGGCGCGCGTCGCCGTTGTCGTCTGCGGCGACGGCGGTACCAGTGAAGGCGACTTCTACGAAGCTCTTAACGCCGCGGGCACCTGGCAGCTTCCAATCGTCTTTGTAGTGATCAATAACCAGTGGGCCATTTCCGTGCCACGCAGCACGCAATCTAGCTGCAAAACCCTGGCACAAAAAGCCATTGCCGGTGGTTTTTCCGGAGAGCAGCTGGACGGCAATGACATAATAGGTTGCCAGCAGCGCCTGCAACAAGCCATTGACAGTGCCCGCAGTGGTAATGGTCCTCACTTAATCGAGGCGATCAGCTACCGCCTCACAGATCACACCACTGCCGATGATGCGAGCCGCTATCGTGAAGAGCACGAAGTAGAAAGCGCCTGGCAGCGTGAGCCTATCGAGCGTCTAGCGCGTTACTTACTCGAAAACCGATTGTGTGATGAAGCTGAACTAGCGCATGTAAAGTCCCAGTGCGGCCAAGACATCGAAGCTGCAGTGGAACGCTACCTCGCACTGCCCGAGCAACCGGTTGAGGCTATTTTCGAGCACATGTACAGCGAGATGCCCGAGGGACTTAAAGCGCAACTCAATGACGCCAAAGCGCGCGTCTAGGAGGCCTAGCATGAGCGAGATAACACTGTTAGATGCCGTCAACCAAGCACTGCACTACGAAATGAAAAACGACCACAATGTCGTCGTGCTCGGCGAAGATGTCGGCGCCAACGGTGGCGTATTTAGAGCGACCGATGGCCTGCAGGCACGGTTCGGCACTGAACGCGTCATCGATACACCACTGGCAGAGTCACTGATTTCAGGTATGGCTATCGGCCTGGCCGTTCAAGGGCTAAAACCTGTGGCTGAAATTCAATTCATGGGCTTCATTTACGCTGCCTTCGATCAGTTTCTATGCCATGCCAGCCGTATGCGAAACCGCACCCGCGGTAGATTAACGTGCCCAATGGTACTGCGCGCCCCCTACGGCGGCGGCATCCACGCTCCAGAGCATCACAGCGAGAGCACCGAGGCTATCTTTGCCCACGTCCCCGGCATTCGCGTGGTTATTCCCTCCTCCCCTGCGCGCGCTTACGGATTGTTGCTGGCAGCGCTGCGAGATCCTGACCCGGTGGTTTTTCTCGAGCCCAAGCGCATCTATCGCGCCCAGGGAGAAGAAGTTCCCGACAACGGCGAAGCACTGCCGCTAGATACCTGCTTCGTGCTGCGCCCAGGCAGCGATGTTACTTTGATCAGTTGGGGCGCTATGCTGCACGAAACGCTTCAGGCCGCCGACCAGCTCAGTGTACGTGGCTGTGAGGCCGAAGTCATTGACCTGGCGAGCATAAAGCCTATCGACAAGGTGACAATCTTAGATTCAGTCGCCAAAACAGGTCGTTGCGTGATTGTCGCCGAAGCGGCCAAAACAGGCAGCGTCGCCTCAGAAATTGCGGCGCTGCTCGCCGAAGAGGGACTGATGTCACTCTTCTGCCCCGTCATGCGAGTGTGCGGCTACGACACTGTGATGCCGCTGTTAAAGCTCGAACAACACTATATGCCCAGCGTCGATCGCATTGTCGACGCGGCCACTAAATGTATGGAGTTCGCATGAAGACATTTAAACTACCCGATTTAGGCGAAGGTTTACCCGATGCAGAAATTGTCGAGTGGCTGGTCAGCGAGGGCGACGAAGTTGCCTTAGATCAAAACATTGTCGCCATGGAGACCGCTAAGGCCATTGTCGAAATACCCAGTCCGCGCGCCGGAGTGATTGGCACCTTTTTTGGCCAACCCGGTGACATCATCGAAACCGGCGCCGCGCTCTTCGACTACCGGGGCGATGAGGAGAAAAGCCCCGACAGCTCGACATCGGTTGTCGGTGAAATCCCCACCGAGCAAACCCAAGTTCACGAGAGTGCGCAGCGTGTCAGCACCGCCCACACGATTGGGGTCAAGGCAACGCCTGCAGTACGCGCTCTGGCCAGGCACCACGATGTCGATTTAAGCTGCGTGACCCCCTCTGGCCCCAACGATACCGTCACTGCAACTGATGTTGAGCGCGTGGCCGATATTTTTGCCCGCGTCGGCAAACTCGAACCACTCAAAGGCGTGCGCCGCGCCATGGCCAAGACCATGTCCATGGCCCACGCCGAGGTTGTACCTGTGACTCTCAACGACGACGCTAACTTGAGTGCATGGAGCAGCCGTCAAGACATCACCGTGCGCTTAGCTCAGGCAATTGTCTACGCCTGTGATGTCGAGCCCGCACTCAACCTGTGGTACGACAGTCACGCCATCGGGCGGCGCCGGGTCGACAAAGTCCACTTGGGGTTGGCAGTTGACACCCGAGACGGGCTTTTCGTACCGGTAATTTTCGATGTCGCCAGCTATTCGGCAACCCAGCTGCGAGATAAAATTGGTGCACTTAAAGAACAGGTGAAAGCACGTAAAATCCCCGCTAAGGAACTGCGTGGCAATACCATCACGCTCTCCAACTTCGGCAGTTTAGGCGGTAAATATGCCAATCCTGTGGTAGTGCCGCCAACAGTGGCGATTATCGGTGCTGGGCGCTGTTTTCAGCAGCTGGCAATGAGAGAGGAGAAAGTGGTGGAGCAGAAAATGCTACCGCTATCGCTAACCTTTGACCACCGTGCGGTCACCGGCGCAGAAGCTGCGCGGTTCATGGCTGCACTGCGAGAGCACTTGGAGAAAACCGAGTAAGTCACCCGGGAAGCTTGCTCCCGGGTGATTGCCTGTCAATTATACGACCTGCTGGGAACCTTAGATATCGATAACGTCGAACGGTACCAGCGGGTTGACGTCGGCGTCGTAATCGACGCTGTCGATAGAAAAGCCGAAGAGTTTTAGGAACTCAGATTTGTAGTAGGCGTAGTCTGTGATATCAAAGACATTGTCATTAGTGACCTTGGCCCAGATGTCTTTACACGCCTGCTGAATGTCTTCGCGCAGCTCCCAGTCATCCATACGGTAGCGGTTGCTCTCATCATAAGTGGCATCTGCACTGTAAAGGCCGGTACGGAATAGGCGATCAACCTGTTCAGTGCAGCCCTCGTGTAACCCATGCTCCTTCATGACCTTAAAGACCATTGAGAGGTAGAGTGGCATCACGGGAATCGCAGAACTTGCCTGCGTGACTACTGACTTAAGTACCGCGACATTAGCTTGCCCGCCAATTGCCTGCATCTGGGTATTGAGCTTTTCGGCCACTTGATCGAGATCTTGTTTAGCGCGCCCTATCGTACCGTGCCAATAGATAGGCCAAGTGATATCAGAGCCAACATAGCTGTACGCCGTTGTCTTACAACCTTGTGCAAGCACACCTGCTTCATTCAGCGCGTCCATCCACAACTGCCAGTCAGCACCGCCCATCACAGTAACAGTGTCGGCAATTTCCTGCTCGTTGGCAGGCTCAACTTCGGCGTCGAACAACATGTCTTTGTTGGTATCAATCGCCGTGGACTTGTAGGCTTCGCCGATTGGCTTGAGGGTTGAGCGAACAACTTCACCAGAATCAGGTAGTTTGCGCACTGGAGATGCCAAAGAATAGACAACTAGGTCAATCTGACCTAGGTCTTCTTTAATCAAGGCGATGGTTTTTTCTTTAGCCTCAGTGCTGAAGGCATCACCGTTTAAACTCTTGGCATACAAACCAGCTTTGTGCGCTTCTTCCGTAAAGGCGGCGCTGTTGTGCCAGCCCGCGGTACCTGGTTTTTTCTCTGTCGCTGGCTTTTCAAAGAAGACACCGATAGTGGCAGCGCCACTGCCGAAAGCCGCCGCGATGCGCGATGACAAACCGTAACCACTGGAGGCGCCAATAACCAAGACTCGC
>JBMZCU010000247.1:0-5096 GCA_049613705.1 Pseudomonadales bacterium
GTTACTGGTGTTCGTATCCAGGCTGACGTTCCTCTTTCAGAGATGTTCGGTTACATCGGAAGCCTGCGTACAATGACTTCTGGCCGTGGCCAGTTCTCAATGGAATTCGCACACTACCTACCGTGCCCGAATTCTGTTGCTGAAACAGTTATCGCAGAAGAAAAAGCTAAGAAAGAAGCTAAGAACAAGTAATTGATTCTTTAACTTCAAGAAACCCCGCCTGAGCAATCACGCGGGGTTTTGTTTTTTCTAGGCTTCTGAAAACGTATGGAATTCGCACACTACCTACCGTGCCACTCCGCTCTTGTTGCTGAAGGCTTATGCTGAAGCTCCTATTACAGAAACAGTAATCGCTGAAAGCTCTGTAGGTGAAAAGCTATGACTAAAGAACATTAATGATAAGCGCTAAGAACGGACCCTTAATGCTTTAAGCTTGAGTAGCCGATAAGCCCGGTATTCAATTCAGTAGATAGCCCTTTATCCACTGCGGCTGGGGATGCCTATTACGCATTTTGAATATCTGCTAACTGCCCTGCCAGTCCAGATAAGTCGTAACCAATGTGTTGTGCACTCTCAGTAACTTCCCTCACGCTACTGTGTGCAACTTCTCCGAGTGCCCAGAGCGAAGTACTGCGCATGCCAGTGCGACAAAATGCCAGCACTGGTCCTGCTTTGTGAGTGCGCCACTGCTTAAATGCCTCGGCTTGCTGCTGTTGCAGCTGACCTGGCACAGCAGGGAGGTAGAGCCAATCCAAACCGACCTGATCACAAGCCTGCGCTAACTGCTGCGAGCTGGGCTGGCCCTCACCTTCGCCATCCGGGCGGTTGCAGATCACTGCCGTTATACCTGCGTCCTTTAACCTGGCAATATCTGACACCTGAATTTGACCGCACACATAAAGCGTATCGGACAGCTGTTTAATCTCCATAGTGGATTTCCTTAAAAAACATTGAGCGGAATTTTCAGATAGCGCTGCCCGTTACTCTCTGCTGGCGGCAACTCTCCAGCGCGCATATTGACCTGCACCGCAGGCAAAATCAGTGCGGGCATGCTCAGGGTACTGTCGCGCGCCTCGCGCATCGCGACGAACGCATCCTCGGAAATATCACCGCCAATGTGTACATTGTGTTCACGCTGCTCACCTACTGTCGTCAAATAGGCATAGCTGTCGCGCCCGGGCGCCTTGTAATCGTGGCACATAAAGAGTCGTGTTTGCTTAGGTAGCGCGAGCAAGCGCTGAATTGAACGGTAGAGCTGGCGCGCATCTCCTCCCGGAAAATCGCAACGCGCCGTGCCGTAGTCGGGCATAAACAGAGTATCTCCGACGAAAACAGCATCGCCAAATTGATAACTCATACAAGCGGGAGTGTGGCCGGGAGTGTGTAGTGCACGCCCTTGCAGTTCACCTAACGGCAGCTCATCACCAGGGTGTAACAGCACATCAAATTGGCTCCCACTGAGGCAAAAGTCTGCCTCGACGTTATACACATTGCCAAAGGCGCGCTGCACGCTTGATATTTCAGCACCGATAGCAATTTTCCCACCCGTCTTCGCCTTGAGATAAGGCGCTGCGGAAAGGTGATCGGCGTGTACATGAGTGTCGAGAATCCATTGCACCTCCAGCCCCTCGCGCTGCACACACCCGAGAATATCATCCGCACTGGTTGTAGAGGTACGCCCGCTCGCATAATCAAAGTCCAGGACGGAATCTATAATAGCGCAAGCATTTGAAGCACTATCTTGCACGAGATAGCTGTAAGTAAAACTGGCTTGATCAAAAAAAGCTGTCACGTGCGGCTGCATCTCACCACCTCTTTAGTTTGTTATAAGCTTATTACAAAATTGAATATACGATTTTAACGCTTTCTCTTTGCCGGTCAAGTGCATTTACGGTGCGTGAAATATCTACCACTTTTACTGCAAGGGCGGCACCCTGAAAACCTACATTGAAAACAGCCTTACTCAGTGCGCGCTTACAAGCGAACATTCCTTTGATATCACACAAACTCATAGCACTTCACTACACACGATTACTGTTATAATGTTGGCATAAGAACAATGACTGAGAGTGAATTTGTGATAACCCCAAGTGAATGGATTCTAGGCCAGAAATCATCGATCGCGCCGCTGCAAAAATGGCAAAAAACGATCGACTTGATGGCGCAACTGTTTAACGCGCCAGCCGCCTTTATTGTCCAGCACACCGCAGAGGGATATCAGGTCACCATTGCTAGCGATCAAGCCGAAAACCCCTACCCTGCAAGTACTTTGATCCCCAATGACGTCAATATCTTCTGCCGCAAAGTCGTTGAAAACGGCAGCAGCCTGTATGTTAAAAATGCCACTGAACTCAGTGAGTGGGACGATAATCCAGAAGTACTTAACGATAAATTCAACAGTTATTTAGGACTGCCTATTTACTGGCCCGACGGTCAGGCCTTCGGCACTATCTGCGTCATGGACTTCGCAATTACCGATTACGACACAACTCTGTGCGCCTTAATCGAGCAATTTAAGGACACACTGCAAGGGGATTTGCTCTTGATTGAGCAATTCCAAGCCCTACAACAAGAGGCTAATACTGACGAGCTGACAGGGCTACTCAATCGCCGAGGCTTTCTCGCCACCGCCAAGCAGCGGATACACTTGGCAAAACTGCATAGCAACGCCTTAGAGCTAGTATTCATTGACATGGATGGACTCAAGTTGGTCAATGACCAGTTCGGCCATCACAACGGCGATCGCGCTCTGCGCTGTATCGCAAAGTGCCTGCAACAGAAACTGCCATCAGACAGCATTTGCAGCCGTCTCGGTGGCGATGAATTCGTGGTACTGGCCGATGCCCAGCAGCGCGATGAGCTAACCGCTCAACTAGAGCAACTCAACAGTGAATTGCTCGCGCTCTTCCCCAGCGCGGGGATCAGCTACGGTGTGATTAGTATCGATGACCTGAGTGTGCCACTACACACTTGGATAGAGCGCGCAGATAAAGCGATGTACTCCAATAAGCGACGCTGAGTGTCTCTGCGCGTACACAAGCCTGCCAGTGCTCATCAAAGGTGTGCCGGGCACCTTCACCCCCTTCAAGGCTGCGTCTAATATGCCGAGGGCGCCACGCCAAAAGCCTGGCGAAACGCTCGGTTAAAATGGCTCTGATCATAAAAACCAACTGCAGTCGCCACATCGAGTATCGAGTGCTTGCCACTGGATAAAAGCTCGCAAGCAGACTCTAGGCGCAGCCTGATCAGCCAGGCGCGCGGAGTCAGCCCTGTGGTGGCCTCAAAGCGGCGCAGAAACTGAAAGCGGCTCATCCGGCACAACTGTGCCAGCTCATCGAGCACTATCTTATTTGCCAAATTTGCATGGCAATAATCCCTGACTTGTCGCCAGTGTTGCATCCCGAGCCCACCACTGACCACGATGGGGCGCAGCTGGCCAAGCTCTGCAAAGAGCGGCTGTAACAAACTTATCCACTGTTGCTCACACCCCATAGAAGAAAGGCTCTGCCCGTGTGCTAGGCTGTCGTGCAACGCGATTAAGCCCTTAGCGATAGCTGGCTTTTGCAACAGCGCACCGCGAAACTCAGTGCCACTCGCTAGTTCAAACATCTCTGCGAGAGCACCCTCAATGAGTGCGGGGGCAACCCTAAAGGTACGCAACGTATAGCTATCACCGCTGTATGTACTGCCATCATGCACTTGGTCAGGTGGCACCACAGAGATACAGCCAGGGCCAAAGAGCGCCGTCTCGCCGTTAATTTTTTGACGCTGTACCCCATCGACAATCATCCCCAAGTGATAATCCAGATGGTAGTGTGGCTTAAACGTGTAAGACGAGTAGCAGCCAGTGCTAAGTACCAGCCCCGGGTCGCTCTGCGCTCTGTGGTAGGCCACCTGTTCCATAGAGACCTCAGGCGCTTGCGCGCACGGCTTCCAAGAAGAAGTCGACGTCTTCTTCACGCGTTGCAAAAGACGTCACCAAGCGATAGACATCGCGCTCCCAGCGCCCACCGTAGAAGTAAAAACCTTGCGCTTGCAACGTTTGATATAGCGCCTCTGGCATCTTGCAAAAAATAATATTGGCATCGGGTTGTGCATTGAGAGAGACCCCCTCAATACCCTCGAGTCCCGCAGCTAGACGTGCGGCCATCGCATTGGCACGGCGTGCATTGTCTAGCCACAATCCATCTTCCAAATAGGCGGCCAGCTGAGCTGCTTGAAAACGCATCTTAGAACACAGATGACCGCCGCGCTTGCGTCTATACCCCAGCTCATCAGCCAGTGAGAGATCGAACAGCACGATAGCTTCGACACTCATCACACCGTTTTTACTGGCACCGAAGGAGAGCACATCCACTCCTGCCTTCCACGTCATTTCAGCAGGTGTACAATCCAGCGCAACCAGTGCGTTGGCAAAGCGTGCACCGTCCATATGCAACCTCAAGCCCTGTTGACGGCAGGCCTCACCGATGCGTGCAATTTCCTCAACACTGTAGACACTGCCGGTCTCCGTAGCCTGGGAGATACTGACACAGGCGGGCTGAGTACTGTGCACATCGTCGCGTTTGTGGCCGCTCTGGGCTAGCATAGCCGCGACATCTAACTTGCTGTTGGCCCCATCAGAGGTCACTAGCTTAGCGCCGCTGAAGAACTCAGGCGCTCCGCACTCATCGTTGTTGATATGACTGTCGACGTGGCAGTAAACATTGCCCCAGGGCGGGCAGAGCAGACTCAGGCTCAGTGCATTGGCCGCAGAACCCGTGGAGACGATAAAAACCTTGAGCGGGCACTCGAAGATCTCACTCAAGCGAGCCTCAACCCGCTCGCTGTACTCATCGTTACCATAGGGGCCAGCGGGACCTGTATTGCACTCAACCAGCGCCTGCAAAATCTGCGGTGAGACACCGGCGGTATTATCACTGCCAAAGTTTTGATTGTACTGCGTGCGCTGCGGGTTAACGAGTTGGTTCACTGGGACCTCCGAGAACAATTAATCTATGCAGCCCAGTGTACTACTGCTGATTTAAAGCCGCTTGTAAAAAATTGCAGTACTACAGGGATGTAGGTACCCAGCGGAGCGCTTGGACGCGCGGGAG
>JBMZCU010000248.1:0-5079 GCA_049613705.1 Pseudomonadales bacterium
ATTTCATATCGGCGTCCTAGAATCAAGCATCTCTGGGGATAAATAGTGATATAGCGCAACACGGAGAAAATCATTCATGATTAAAAGTCATTAATTGAATGAATTTTCTTGCATACACATTCCGCTTTTCCAACGCTATTTTAAAGCTAGATAACAACGACAATAACGCATGCTGAGGAACAACCATGAGCGATGAAAAACACTTGAAGTCCGACCAAGACGTCTTTATGAAAAACCTCTACTGGTGGGGAGTCCCCACACTCTTTGGCTGCCATCACGACAGTGATCCCACCAGCTGCGATATCGGTTTGGTCGGCATCCCTCACAGCACAGGTAACGGCACGACCGAGCGCGATCAACACTTGGCGCCGCGCGCCGTGCGCAACGTCTCAGGCTCCTATCGCAGGGCCCACAACAAGTTCAACATTGTACCTTGGGATGCCTGTAAAATTCACGATTTGGGCGATGTGTTAATGCCCAAGGCGATGGTAAACGACGAGACTGTCATTGACATCGAAAACTACTTTAAGCGCTTGGATGACGCTGGTGTACGCCCCGTCTCTATCGGCGGAGATCACTCAATTACAGGCCCTATTCTCAAAGCGCTAGGCGGACCAAACGCAAAACTCAGCGGCGGACAGAAAATAGCCATGGTGCATTTCGATGCGCACACCGACACTATGGATCATCTCCCGCACTGGCTGGGAGCTGAGCGCTCAGCGGCACACTGGGGCAGCTATGTCGCCAAAGAGGGCCACGTCGATCCCGAGCAGAGCATCCAAATTGGGATTCGTGGCCACACCCGAACGCTGACCTGGAAGCGCACCAGCGACCGCTTGGGCTACCGTATGGTCGATATGGATGAGTTCCGCAAGATAGGTGTCGAGGGTACGATCAAGCTGCTTCGCGAGCGCGTCGGCGATATGCCTATCTATATCACCTTCGATCTCGATTGCTTAGACCCTTCGGTTGCCCCCGCCGTATCCAACCTAGAGCCGGGCTGCTCGGGTTTCACCATGGATGAGGCCGTCGGTATTTTACAAGGTATGCAAGGGCTCAATGTGATCGGCGCCGACGTCGTCTGTATGATCCCCTCCAAAGACAGCCCCAATCAGATCACTGCATTTGCCTCCACCGCCATCATGTTCGAACAACTCAGCCTAATCGCTGACGCGATTCGCCGCGAGCGCGAGCAGCACGAATAACTCTGCGCCTACTCATCAGGTACTTTCAGAGCTACCTCAGTAGCTCTGTATTCATAACAATAAAAAATACGTGGGAGATAATAATGACAACCCCTCTTTCCCAACACCCCGTCGTCAGCTGTCGCAACGTCTGGAAAATATTTGGTGAGCGCGCCAGTGATGCGCTCTACGCTGCGCAACACAGCGGACTTAGCAAACGCGAGATCAACGAAGAGTACGGCTGTGTTGTCGGGGTCGCCGATGCTAGCTTTGACGTTCAGCGCGGTGAAATATTCTGCATCATGGGCCTCTCCGGCAGCGGTAAATCAACCTTGGTACGACACATCAACCGCCTACTTGAGCCCACTGCCGGTGAGATCCTGATTGATGGCGAAGATGTCGTCGCCAAAGATGCCCGCGCCTTGCGCCAATTACGCGCAAGTAAGATAGGTATGGTCTTTCAAAACAACGCGTTACTGCCCCACCGAACCGTGCGTGATAACGTCGCACTTCCGCTGGAAGTACAAGGTATGAGCAAGCGCTCACGCCGTGATATCGCGGGGCAAGTGCTCGATAAGGTAGAGCTAAACGGCTGGGAAGAGCGTTTTGCCCACGAACTTTCCGGCGGCATGCAACAGCGAGTCAACCTCGCCCGCGCGATGGCCGCAGACCCCGATATTCTGCTGATGGATGAGCCTTTCAGCGCACTGGATCCGCTAATTAGACGCCAGTTGCAAGACCAGTTTATGGCGCTGTCAAAAGAGCTGCAGAAAACCACTATTTTTATCACCCACGATCTCGACGAAGCTATCCGCATCGGTGATCGCATCGCCATCATGAAAGATGGCGTCATCGTGCAGACAGGTACGCCTGAGGAGATCGTCTGCAATCCAGCCGATGCCTACGTCGCCGATTTCGTCGCAGGTATTTCAAAGCTCAAGCTCGTGCGGGCACACACCGTCATGCTAGAGGTTGCAGATTACTTAGCTCAGCCCCAGCACCTCGACACCTCTACGTTACCTCAAGCCGACAGCGAAGCCGATCTCGATCAGCTGATCGATCTCAGCCTTAAAGCAAACAGCCCGCTGGCGATCACTCGCGACCATGCCGTTATCGGGGTTGTCGATCACAGCTGCCTCTTACGCGGTATCCAAGGTGGAAAATAGGAGTATTCAGATGCAAGACGTCGCAGTGACCACTGACCATTCAGCACCTGTTGCACAAGCGGGTACTTCAACACACAGCCAAAACGGTACCAAAAGCGGTCGCCGCGAGGCAGAGCTTGTTGACGCCTTCGCGCAGCAAAACAGTGAGTACTACATTGACCAGTTCGAACGCTTAGGTAGCGCCGCCAACTACAAGCTCAGCTTCAACACGGCAGCTGCCCTCTTCGGCCCCATCTGGCTAGCGGCCAGAGGATTATGGGCATGGTTCTGGCCCTTTTTGATCGCTGAAGCACTGATGGTCGTACAAATTTGTCGCGGCCTATTCGCCAATTTAGGTGAGGCACAGCTAGCGCGCGCCGAGCGCTTGAGCGCCAAAGCCGAGCAGCGCTACCAACAGGCCCGCGAAGCTATAGAGCAAGGCTCGATTAGTGCTGACGCTCTGATGAAAAGCGGTAACGCCTTTAAAGAAGGTGCGCTCAAGGCACAGCAGGCGGCAGCGGACGCCGCCGCTGAGGGTACCATTATCCTGCTAGCGGGCTTTGCGCTGCTCTTAGCTGTAAAAGCGCTTCAGGGCATACTCGGCAACTGGTTGCTGGAAAAGCGCTACCTTCACTGGCGTGCCGACCGCAGTATCCGCGCGGGGCTAAGTACGATCAGCGCGGGATGCGGCGCCCTTATCGCCGCACTGGTATATCCGATTACCGCCTATCGCTTCAGTGCCAGCGAGCCGCCACAGTGGCTCACCCAGTTTCCTGCAGACAAGAGCTGGCACAGTTCACTGGCGGGCTCTGTGGACGGCATTTTTAATTGGCTGACGCTGCACGGCGAAGGCTTGTTCGATGGTATCCGCGATGCGATTCGGCTCTTACTCGATGCGACAGAAGTCGTATTGGTGGACACTCCCTGGCCTATCGTGATGCTCGTTATCATCGTCCTTGCCTGGCGACTGGCAGGCCCCAGAGTCGCTCTCTTCACGATTACTGCTCTAGCCTACCTAGCACTGTTCGGTTTTTGGGAAAAAAGCATGGCAACGATCGCACTTCTGGGCACCGCAAGTTTTATCTGCGTGCTATTCGGCGTTCCTCTGGGAGTCTGGTGCGCCAAAAGCCCACGTGCGTATACAGTCGTACGGCCGGTGCTAGACTTTATGCAAACCATGCCCGCGTTCGTCTACCTAATTCCCGTGATCGCCTTTTTCGGTACAGGCAAGCCTCCAGGCATTATCGCCACAATCATTTTTGGCATGCCACCTGTTGTGCGCTTAACTGCGTTGGGAATGCAAGGCGTACCCGATACAGTGCGCGAGGCGGCGACAGCTTTCGGCGCCAGCAAACCCTTCCTGCTCTTCAAAGTCGACCTACCACTGGCAATGCCTTCCATTATGGCGGGCGTAAACCAGACGATCTTGATGTGTCTTTCCATGGTGGTAATCGCCTCTCTTATCGGTGCCAAAGGGCTCGGGGAAGATGTCTTGAGTGCCCTGCAATATGCCGCCCAAGGCCAAGGTGTTATTGCAGGGTTGGCGATTTTGGCCTGTGCCATGGTGTTAGACCGCATCATCCAAGGTAGGCGCCAATGAGCAGCTGAAGTTACATCTGTTAATTGATCCCACATAAAAATGTAAATCATCTTAAGAGGACGTTGTATGAATAAAAAAAACAATCTCAGTACGCTACTCGCCACGACGCTGTTCACTAGCGCACTGACAACCGGGAGCGCCCTCGCTGCCGATGTTGTAATTGGAGAGCCCAACTGGCCATCCGCTAAAGTGACAGCACATGTGCTCAAAGAAGTTATCGAGCAAGAGCTAGGGCTGGAAGCTGATGTCTCTCCTGGCAATAACGCGGTCATCTTTAAAGCGATGGACAGAGGCAAAGGTGACATCGATGTTCACCCAGAAGCTTGGATGCCCAACCAGAAAAGCTTGATCGACAAATACACCGCGAAGGGCTCTGTCACCCTGAGCGGCCACCCTTACAACGTCGTGCAAGGCTACTGTATCAGCAGGGAGACGTCTGAGAAATACGGCATCAAATCTATCTATGACTTGGCAGATCCTGATAACGCGGCCTTGTTTGACAGCGACGGCGACGGCCGTGGTGAAGTATGGATTGGCGCTACGGGCTGGGGCTCAACCCCCGTTGAAAAAGTACGTGCTAGAGACTATGGCTTCGCTGAGTTTTTCGAGCTGCAAGAGCTTGATGAAACCCTTGCGATGTCCAAGCTAGACAGCGCGTTGAAGAAAAATCAGCCCTTTGTCAGCTACTGTTACGCGCCGCACCACATCTTCAAACTCTACGACTTAGTGGTACTAGAAGAGCCCGCTTATGATGAGAGCAAATGGACAATGGTAAAGCCCACTGATGACCCGGACTGGATGAACAAGTCCAGCGTCGGCACCGCCTGGGATGATGCTAAAGTCCATGTTGCTTGGTCGAGTGCACTGTCTGAGCGCTCACCTGAAATTGCTAGGCTGCTAAAGAACGTACGACTTGAAAGCAGTGATATAAGCGCTTGGATCTACGCCTTGGCTGTAGAGAAACAAGATGCCACGGCATACGCTAAAAAGTGGGTGGCACAAAACCCAACCAAAGTGCAGCAGTGGCTGGGGCTCTAAGCTTTCTCTAACATGGCAAACCGAGTAACTCACTGGCTGTCTACACAGCCGTTTCGGGGCCCAACAGGGCCCTTTTTTGATTATTACTGCGCGCGAGCGTGCCCATTAAACG
>JBMZCU010000249.1:0-5064 GCA_049613705.1 Pseudomonadales bacterium
ATCTTGATCAGACCTCATCTAACCTCAAGCAATTGGTATCGCGCTTCAAAGTTTAACCTCTTACAACAGGTGCGGTATCAACCGCACCTTACTCGCTCACATTCAGTTTAATACGGTGTTAGGTTTTAGGCTTGCTGTGAATGTGAACCTTGCCTTCGTGTTGACTGTGCTCAACATCCACTGGAATAAGATACGCCTTACCGTGACGCACCCCAGGCCTTGCGATGATTTCGTTGCTAAAGGCGCGCACTTTATCTGTCTCACCATTGAGCATCACTGTTTCCATACAGTGATGGTGGTCAAGGTGCACCCGTAGCGTACTGACTGCTATATTGTGGTTGGCGTGCTGTGCTTGCGCCAATTTGGCGGCGAGTTCGCGCTCGTGATGGTTGTAAATATAGGTCAGAGAGCCAATGCAATCACCGCTCTTAGCGCTCTCTTGTTGCTGTTCTAAGCTCTGCTGTTCGATTTTTTCGCGAATCAAATCACGCATCGCTTCAGATTTGTTTTTGTACCCTTGCTCTTTGAGATAACGCTCGAACTCTTTGGCCAATTCGTCATCTAGGGAAATTGTAATACGTTCCATATATGCTGCCTGTACTGTTACTCTGAGATACGATGTGCCTGCAAATCAATATCGATAACTTTCTGGCCCAGCATCGATAAGTGCCCGTTGTAGCGCTCAGCGCCGGTCGATGAAAATTCAAAGCGGTATTTTCGCACCAGCGCAAGTGTACCACTGCGGCCGCGCTTAATACCGAGAGAGCGCAAGCTGACGCTGCCATCTAGCAGTTGCAGATCCATTTTCTGACAGTGTGCGCGAGCTGTAGCCAGCGCGAGCTCGCGCACTTTCTGTGCACTAAACCAATAGTAAAGCCCGGCGCCAATCACTGCGATCATAAACAGGTCTGCGAGTTCAAAATACATAAGATGCCTACATCATTTGAGAGTGTTGTCACGATTAAAGGGAGTAGATTATCACTATCTCACCGCAAGACAAGCAAAGCTAACCACTGCACTGCACCATCCATTGACATTGTGCATACAAACACAAACATCTAACTTAAAAGCACACCAAAACCTGAGGTTAGCTGTATTTATAACAGCAGTTTATATACTGAAGGGCCAATAAGTGCTGCCGCCAATCTCGCCTAATAAATCAGTGCACTCTAATTACCTGAATGCATGGTATTTATCTGGCAAAAACGAATGGCAATTAAAAGCACTCTTTATCAACGAACAACGCGGAACATCGCCTAGAGCTGAAGGCAACACAGGGCAGGATTATGCAAGCAAACATGGCATACGCATTGCTTTATACCTTTAGCACTGCAAACATTTGCTGATATTGCACAATAAGAGTGCACTGCTAGCTGTGCGGCATACGCGTATTGCGTAGAATGCATGTACTGTCACATCGTTGACACTAAAACATGTAAACATGCTTTTCTATCTGATTGTTATAAGAGGCGATTAATCACCATGGAGTTAATGATAAGTTATATCACCACCAGTGCATGGGACTTGCTGGCACTGACTTGGTTTATCTGCTGCTTCAAAGGCTATCTTTACTACTCACGCGTTAAGAGCTACAACACGCCTTGCCTGGCAAATGTACTGCACCGTTATCGCTATGAGTGGATGCTACATATGTTAGAGCGTGAAGTACGCATCGCAGATGAGACCACTATTGCCAATTTAGAACGCAGCGTCTCTTTTTTTGCATCGACCACCATCCTCATTATTGCCGGCTTGATTACGCTTTTAGGCTCGAGTGAACAGGTCATCAAAGTACTGGCCAACATTCCGGTCGTGACGACACACGCACAAAGCTGGAGCATTAAAATCCTGCTGTTGATCGTGGTTTTCCTGTACGCCTTCTTTAAATTCACTTGGAGTCTGCGCCAGTACGGCTTTGTGTCTGTCATGATAGGTAGCGCACCGACACCGACAGAAGAAATCACCGATGAAGCAAAGCAGTTTCACGCCGAACGTATCGCTTTAATGTGCTCCAAAGCAGCGGGCAATTTTAACATCGGCCTTCGCAGCTATTACTTTTCAATCTCTGTACTTGCTTGGTTTATCAGCCCAGTGCTCTTTATGCTGTGTAGCAGTTTTGTCGCTCTGATCCTCTATCGACGTGAATTTCGCTCGGCAACCCTAGATAATTTAATGATGAATTTAGGTGATATAGGCAAGTTTAAGCTGCAGAAAGCTCACTCTCGCTCCCGTGAAATCTAATGCTAGATCAAAGTTTCTGGCTATCAGCGCACATAAAAACCAAATTGGCAGCTGCCAGCGTGCAAAGTAAAAAGAAAATCCCGCTCAAGCCTTGAATACTGCTCACCAGCCCCCACCTTAGAAATCAGGTATGAAATCACAACATAAGCGGTGTGTGACACCGCTCAGCACAAACAGGAAAAGGTACTGATGACAGCCGAAACACAGAAAGAAACCTTAGGTTTCCAAACTGAAGTAAAGCAGTTGCTCAACTTAATGATCAACTCTCTGTACTCCAACAAGGAGATCTTTCTGCGCGAGCTTGTATCCAATGCATCGGATGCGGCAGAAAAGCTTCGTTACGAGGCGCTGGAAAATGGCGATCTCTATGAAGGCGACGGCGATCTAAATATTCGTATTAGCTACGACAAAGAAGCAAACACCGTCACTATCGAAGACAATGGTATTGGCATGCACCGCCAAGATGTACTCGATCATCTAGGCACTATCGCACGCTCTGGCACTGCAAACTTCATGGGCCAGCTCACTGGCGACGAGTCAAAAGATAGCCAGCTGATCGGCCAGTTCGGGGTTGGTTTTTACTCGGCATTTATCGTTGCTAAAAGCGTCGATGTCTACACGCGTCGCGCAGGATCTGCTGCAGATGAAGGTGTACATTGGAGCTCTGAAGGTGAAGGCGAATTCAGCATTGCCACTATCACCAAAGAAAAGCGCGGCACGCAAATTGTTCTGCATTTAAAAGACGACGAATCTGAGTTTGCCGATGGCAATCGCTTGCGTTTCCTTATCCGCAAGTACTCTGACCACATTGCGCTGCCAGTTATCATGCAGCAGGAAGCACCAGCCGACGTGCCAGGTGAAGAGGGCGAAGAAAGCGCAGAAAAAGAAGCAGTTGTACTTGAAGATGAAACCGTCAACAAGGCATCAGCACTGTGGACGCGTAACAAGGGCGACATCAGCGATGAAGAGTACAATGAGTTCTACAAGCATCTGTCACATGACTACAGCGATGCCATCACCTGGAGCCATAACCGCGTAGAAGGCAAGCAAGAGTATACAAGCTTGTTGTATGTGCCGACTAATGCACCTCACGATTTGTGGAACCGTGAAGCTCCTCGCGGCCTGAAGCTCTATATTCAGCGCGTTTTCATCATGGATCAAGTAGATGAGTTTCTGCCTCTGTATCTGCGTTTTATCAAAGGTATCGTCGACTCAGGCAGCCTTTCACTGAACATTTCTCGTGAAATCCTCCAAAAAGACCCGAGTGTTGACAAGCTTCGCACAGCGCTGACTAAGCGATCGCTAGATATGCTTAACAAACTGAGCAAAGACGAAGAGAAGTATGCGACATTCTGGAAAGCCTTTGGCAACGTGATTAAAGAAGGGCCAGCAGAAGATTTTGCCAACCGTGAGAAAATCATGAAGCTCATGCGCTTTGCTTCTACTCATGGCGATAGCGATGCGCAAACTGTATCTCTTGAAGCTTATATTGAGCGCATGCAGGAAGGGCAAGATAAGATTTACTACGTCACAGCAGAAAACTACAGCACGGCTAAGAACAGCCCGCACCTGGAAATTTTCCGCAAGAAAGGCATTGAAGTGCTGTTGCTCACAGAACGTATCGATGAGTGGATGATGAGCCACATCTTCGACTTTGATGGCAAGTCTTTCCAAGACGTTACAAAAGGCGAGTTAGAGCTAGATAAAACCGATACTGAAGAAGAAAAGAAAGCACAGGAAGATGCGGCTAAAGAAGCTGAAGGTCTGACTGAGCGCTTAAAGGAATGCCTGAAAGAGAAGGTTTCTGAGGTTCGCGTTACAAATCGTTTAACTGATTCTCCTGCGTGTCTAGTGCTTAATGCTTACGATATGGGTGCTCAAATGCGCGCCATCATGGAAGCTGCCGGTCAAAGCGCCCCTGAAACTAAGCCAATTTTTGAGATCAACGTAGAGCACCCCTTGATTGCAAAGATGGATGCAGAATCAGATGAAGATCGCTTCAGCGACCTGGCGAATGTAATTTTTGACCAGGCTGATTTGGCCGCAGGCGGTAAGCTAGAAGATCCAGCAAGCTATGTTAGCCGCTTAAACAAACTGCTACTTGAACTTTCCAAGTAATCAGTAAAGGCTTTTACAGTAAACCAGCTTCGGCTGGTTTTTTTACGCCTGCAGGTAATGTAGCGCTACATGCGCTGCTATACCGGTAAACGCAGCCGCCACACAAGTTTACAAATCACAGCTAATCAGTTGATTAACATAGAGAAGGCTGCCAGCATATTTATAGGCACACGCCTTGGTCAACAGGCGCTCATGCAGTTAACACCACTCAAAGTAAGCCACTTAGCACGCCCAGTCAGAGCTGCCCCTTTCACTCCTCTAATAGACAATGATTCAGCCCGCCAAACTCATGAGCAATAGGGCAGGGGATATGACTCGTTCTTTTGCGCACAACTGAGTGCCGTGCCACAGAGCAAGCCTGAGATCTAACAGCTTATGCCCAATTTCATTGCGCTATTTAAGCCACATCAAGAGCAGAGCCCTTTGGTTTGGCGCCTCAAAATTCGAGAAAACGCCAAAAAGGGACTTCAGAAGTTGATAAGTTTGCGCCCGACAGAGAGTTAAGAAAAATAACATAGAAACAATTGCTCAATAAAGTTACTAAAACCACATTATATGCATATCAATAATACATAATACACATTAAATAATACGTATCACTTTAACTTCTAATAAAGCGACCTACCAAACACCTGTTTAATCCGCGTGGAACACTCGTGAAAAGGACATCCTTCAGCCCATCCCTCAAACCGCTCACTACAAGCT
>JBMZCU010000250.1:0-5023 GCA_049613705.1 Pseudomonadales bacterium
AGCCTTTATTGATTGGCTTCGGCGATAGCTTCGCGTAGCTGAGCAACTTTGGAGACCAGGCGGGCGCGGTCGATATCCCACAGGTTGATGTGGCCGACTTTGCGGTTGGGGCGCAGTGATTTGTTGTACTGGTGCAGCTGCACGTTGCCGTGGTTGATCACATCTTCAGGCGCTTTCTCGCCCAGCAGGTTGATCATGGCGGCGTGGCACTGTGGCTTGCTCTCGCCGAGAGCGCTGTTGGTGATGCCGCGCACGTGGTTCTCGAACTGACTGGCGATGCCTGCGCCTTGTGTCCAATGACCGGAGTTGTGGACGCGCGGTGCGATTTCGTTAACCAGCAATTGCTCGCCGACGACGAAGAACTCGATTGAGAGGATACCGACGTAGTCCATTTCCTCGAGCAGGCGTTGGGCGATTTGCTCAGCTTGCTGCGCCAGTGCAGAGTCCGGCTCAGCCGCTGGAGCCAGCGAGCTGATCAAGATGCCGTTCTGATGCTGGTTTTCGGTCAGCGGGTAGAAAGCGCAGCGCCCATCTGGGGTGCGTACCGCAATCTGTGAAACTTCGCGATCGAAGTTGATCTGCCCTTCGACAATCAGCTCGTACTGTGTTGGTAGCTCGGCGATCATCGCATCGAATTGGCTGTCGTCGTTGAGTTTCCACTGGCCGCGGCCGTCGTAGCCCTCTTCACAGGTCTTGACGAATACCGGATAGCCCAACTCTTCCACTGCTTGGCGCAAGCCGTCTGTAGTAGTGGCGACATGGAAAGGTGCGGTCGGCACGCCTTTGCTGCGCATATAGCTCTTTTCACGGCCGCGGTGTTGGCTGATGCCGATGGCGTCCGGGTTGGGACACACTGGGCAGAAAGGCTCCAGAGTCTTCAGCAGTGCTGTGTCGACGTGCTCGCGCTCGACTGTGATGACATCAGGTTCACCTAGCGCTTTGTAGAGCGCCTCGCCGTTAAGCTCGGGTGTCAGCTCGACGATATCACCAAGTTCAGCAACGCCCTGTGTGGTTTCACCGGGATCGGCGATAAAGGAGAAGCGGAAGCCCAGGCGCCAGCCGGACAGGGCCATCATGCGCGCCAATTGGCCGCAGCCTACGATACCAATGTGCATTACTCTACCTCGTATGGAACGCTTTCAGTTTGCTGGGCGCGCCACGTCTTGAGGCGCTCGCACAGCTGTGTATCTTGCAGTGCCAGCATCTGCGCTGCGAGTAGGCCCGCGTTGTACGCACCAGATTCGCCCACCGCCTGACAGGCGACAGCGACACCTTTTGGCATTTGTACCATAGACATTAGACTGTCCATGCCGTTGAAGTGCTTGCTCGGTACGGGAACGGCGATCACCGGTAGGTGTGTCATCGCTGCGGCCATACCGGCCAGGTGCGCAGAGCCACCGGCGCCAGCGATGATGACTTGGATACCGCGCTTGTCAGCTTCCTGCGTGAACTCGTAGAGCCGGCCCGGGGTACGGTGCGCAGAGACTACTTGAGATTCAAACTCGACACCCAGTTCTTTTAGGGGACGGGTGGCGGCTTGCATGATGGGCCAGTCTGACTGGGACCCCATGATGATGCTGACGGTGATTTTGCTCATAACGAAAAAATCCTTGCTGGCGGAGTAAAACGGCAATTTTACATGGTGTTCGGCCAGAGGGGAACGCAAAATAACCAGTGTGGGCAATTGTCCAGTATTCGCCAGGGGGAATCTAAAACATGCGCGGTGGCAAAATCGCTGTCAGCGCCTCAAACGAGGAGCTGAGCGTAGCGAATAACGACACTTTCAGGGCGGATTTTTGTGAACAGTGGCTCGCTCAGCGGGTGAAATTTGAATACTTCAAGCCCTGCCGTGGCCGCTGCTTTATCACGCCAGTAGACCACCTCGACCCAGTGTTCATCACGCTTCCCTAAATGACGCTGAATAAACCCTTCCAGGTTATCTAGTATGGGTTGGGTGGCCCACAGTGCCTCTAGAATTTCATCGTCGCTACAGTGTGCGAGGGCAGTAAACTCAACGTATTCGACAACCCCTGCAGCGCAGGGGAGAGGGTTAGTGGTCGCTGTGAGGGAAGTGTGCATCGCCTTTACCGTCTTGTTGAATCATCAAGATGCAGTCCTGCTTGCCGGTGCAGCTGTCTGCGTGCCAAGCATTGCCGGGTTGGAAGACATAGCCGCCAGGCCCCAGTGTTTTGCGCTCACCGGCGTAGCTGTGCTGCCACTGTCCCTGTAGGGTAATACCGCGATAGCTGTAGGTATGTGCGTGCTCACTGGCGCTAAAGCCTGCTGGAAGCTTGAGGTACATGGCGTAGGGGCCGGTGTCGCGATCGCCCCAGATCATCGAAAATGACATGGGCGTACCATTGATTTGGGTCCACTTACGGTCATCGAGCTGCGTCATTAAGCCGCTGTCTGCGATAGCGGCAGTCGAGGCGATGACCCCACACAGTACGAGGGTTTTGAGTGTTTTTTTCATGCTAGTATTGCTCCGGTAGTGAAAGTCTTGCTGCGCGTTGCAGTAGGGGCAATATAACCAGCGGTGCTGCACGGCAGAATAAGCGCGGCTGCAATGGGGTAGGGCACAAACGCATATGGCATTGAATAGCGAAGACTTGCTGGTCATTCTGGCGCTCAGTGAGGAGGGGACCCTAGAGGCGGCGGGACGTAGCTTACAGCGCGATAGCTCCTCGGTTTTTCGCGCGATTAAGCGTATAGAACAACGCCTGGGGCGCACTCTTTTTACGCGCTCACACCAAGGCTTTACAGCCTTGGACGATGTGCAGCCGCTGCTACACAGCGCGCGTCAAATCAGCGATCAGATCGCGCTGGCCAATCAGCTGTTCGAGCGTGAAGATGCGCTCAGCGGCACCCTGAGTATCACGACCACAGATTTACTACTGCACCAGTTTATCGCGCCTAGGCTGGCGCAATTCCACGCACAGTACCCGGCCCTTACGCTTAATTTTGACACCCAGAATAAGGTGACTCAGCTGTGGCAGCGCAACTTCGATCTGGCGCTGCGCCCCTCCAGTGCACCGCCGGAGCAGATGATAGGTTCGGTTGTGATGTCGATCTCACACAGATTGGTAGCTGATCACTCGCTATTGAAGAGTGATACTTTACAGCCGGGCACGCGATTTCTATTGCCGGCCGGCGAGATTGCGCAGCATCCCACTGCTAAGTGGATGCGCGATTACATGCCTGAGGGAGCGCAGGTTAGCCGTTACAATTCTATGCTGCAGCTTTACGCAGCGGTCGCCTCGGCCCAGGGGGCGGCTTGTCTACCAGACTTGGGCACGTTTGCCGCACTTGGGGAGAGAGGCATCGTGGCGCTGCCAGGTAGCCCGGCGTGCTTTCCTACACAGGTTTGGGCGCTCTACCACCCCAGCAACCGGTACAGTGCGAAAGTGCGCTGCTTTGTCGACTTTCTAAAAGCGGCGGCTCAATCGGTTTCGCTGTCGTAGACAATCTCACCACGCAATACGGTCATCAGTACTTGAGCGTCGCTAATTTTTGCAGCGGGCAGCGCGGTAATATCGCGATCGAGCAGCGTGAAGTCCGCCGATTTACCCAGTGCTATGCTGCCGGTGATATCAGCTAAGCCTAAGCTGCGCGCTGGATTGATGGTGTAGGCGGCAATGGCGCTGTGAATATCCGGCAAACCGTGCGTGCCCAACCGTAAACTGTTGGCAATGCCGGCCAGCGGGCTCAGTGGATTGACATCCCAATCACTGCTCAGCGTGATGTTGGCGCCGCTGCGAAATAGCTTACCCAAGGGGAGGAGTTTGCTGACTCGGTGGCCGATAAAAGGGCGCGCCCAGCTGTGATCACCTGCAATGATATAGGCGCCGCCCACTTGAAAGTCTGCACTGACGTCTAGTTCAAAGAAGCGCTTTGTGTCGGCGTTGTCGAGCATTTCGATATGGGTCAGGCTGTACTGGGTGTCGCTGTGGCGCTTAGGCAGTGCGGCGACAGCGTCGAGAGATTCGCGCACGGCACCATCGCCGATCGCGTGGATATGGGCACCGTAGCCGATACGCTGTAACTCGGCTAGCCATGTTTTAAGGGCTGTCGGAGCGATGTAGTTGAGCCCGCGTGGGCTGTGCGGCAGGTAGCTGAAAGTGTAGTCGCGCAATAACTTGGCGCTGGTGTTGCCTATGATGCCGTCGCTGTAGAGTTTCGCCTGATTGATCAACAGCAGCTTGTGTGGGTTGCTGCGCTGCATTTTACGCAGCACCGGCAACTGCTCGGCCATGGGGATGTTCGGATAGATCCACGGGCGCAGCGATACTCTAGCGGAGAGTTCACCGCTGCGCTCTAGGGTCAGCCAGCTCTGCAACCAACCGCGACGCCAGTACATGCGGCCATCGCCCACTGTGGTGATGCCGTGGCGCGCTACCTCGGCGAGGCCGTCGCGCAACCCCTGCAGGTTTTGCGCCGCCAAGTCTGGCAGTGCACGCCAGGCGCGCTCGATCACTAGATCGCCAGCACTGTCTAAAACAATACCATTGAGCTCACCGCGCTCACTTTTGAGCAGCCATCCCCCCTGCGGCGGCGCAGTGTTGTTGTGCCAGCCCATTTCTTGCAGCGCGGCGCTGTTGAGCCATACCGCGTGGGAGGTTTGCTCCAGCAGCGCTACCGGCCTAGTGGGGAAGTAAGCGTCTAGCAGCTGGCGTGGTGTCTGTGCGCTATCGCTCTCCAGCACACCCTCTAAACTAAAGCCGTGGCCCATCAGCCAGCCCTCACCAGATGTTTGCGCAGCGCAATCTGCCAAATATGCTGCCAGCCCCGCTAAATTTTCATCGGGACTTAACTCACACTGCCCCGCAGCTACTGAGCCTGCTTCGAAGAGGTGGTTATGGTTGTCGATGAAACCGGGCAACACGAACGCGCCTTCAAGATCAATGATTTCCGTGTCTTCATCGGCTATGGCTAGCGCGCCTTCATCCTTACCTATATAGCGGATAACTCCGCGCTCAATCGCTACGGCAGTCGCATTCTGGTTGGCGTAGATATGCCCGTTGAT
>JBMZCU010000251.1:0-5021 GCA_049613705.1 Pseudomonadales bacterium
TGTTGTAAACACAGATGTAGTAATCAATGAGCACTACGACGAGACAGGCACTGTGCGCTATTCTCATGTGGAGAGTTGTAATAGAGGCAAAGACCACTGCCGTCGTACAGGGGGCGCCTCTCCTTACAGTGAAGTGCGCGAAATCGCCACAGCGGACTTCTTTACTGGCTCTGCGAAGAGCAATACGAATGTTGATAACAGCAGTGCCAGCGTCGATGGTTTGAGCGCAGCTGCTAACGCGGTGTTCAACTCACAGTTTTTCCAAAAGAACATTGATGATGCAACTAAACCGCTGATTGAAACCGATCCGCAATTCACCAACTACCGCACTTGGCTGAGCTCTGACTACGCACTGCAGAATTTGCCACTGGCACCAGGCGTTTCGCAGCAGCGCTTAGGTGATGGCTATGTGGAACAGCGCCTTATTCAGCAGCAAGTGATGGCACAGACAGGCCGGCGTTTTATCGGTAGCTACACTAGTGATGAAGAGCAGTATCGCGCATTGATGAACAATGGCGTAGATATCGCGCAGCAGTACAACTGGATGCCCGGCCTAGCGCTCGATGAGACTCAGATAGCTGCACTGACCCAGGATATAGTTTGGCTCGAACAGCGTGATATCACACTGGCTGATGGACGCGTCGTACAAGTTTTGGCGCCTCAACTTTACCGCGCGGTGAGTGAGGGGGATATCAGCGGCAGCGGTGCACTGCTGAGCGGTCGCTCTGTATCTATCGATGCCACAGGCACACTGAGCAATGCCGGTGTGATTAACGCGGCCGAGCAGCTGATCGTCAGTGCCGATCAAATCGAGTCGACAGGTGGTGGTTTCGGCGCGTCAGACGTGGCTTTGAACAGCCAGGGGGATATCGCACTGACATCCAGTGTCGTCGCTGCTAAAAGCGCGGTCAGCTTAAAAGCGCAGGGCGACATTACACTCGCGACAGATGTTGTAGAAAAAAGTACAAACGTCGCCGGCAATACAGTGATAACGCGCTCCCTGCAGCAAACTGCGGGTATTCAATTGAGCGATGCCGGGGCGCAGTTGACGCTTGAGTCCGCTGGCGATATCGAGTTGCGCGGTGCGCGCATTGAAAATCGGGGCGAGAACAGCACCACTGCAATCACAGCCGCCGGCGATGTGAGCTTGACCACAGTTGAGAGCGGGCGCGATAGCCAGATTCGCTGGGACGCTGACAACAGTTTGGACGACAGCGATAGTCGAGAGCACGGCAGCAGCTTAGTGGTCGACGATCTCACCATTTCAGCACAGGGGGATATCGCACTGCGCGCTGTCAGTGTGGAAGCAGAGGGGGAGCTCAAGCTCGCAGCTGATGGCAGTGTGAGCATTGAAGAGGGGCGCGCCAAGCAGCGCACTGAGCAGCATCGCAAGATCACCAAATCCAGTGCCTTTGGCAAGAAAACCACTATTGCTCATTTCGAGAATGAGACAGATCAAGCCCTCTTAAGTAATCTGCAGGCAGAGCAGTTAAGCATTGAGGCCGCCGAGTCTATTGATATTCAGGGCGCCAACTTAGTCAGTCAGCAGGATTTGACACTCAAGGCTGAAGAGGGGGTAAACGTAGCGAGCGCGCAGAATCACCAGCGTACCTACGACTACAGCGTAACGAAGAAGAGCGGCCTGATGAGCGGTGGCAGCTTTGGTGTCAGCCTGGGCAAGCGCAGTCAGCTCGATCAAGTCGAGACGCGCAGTACAACCCAGGTCAGTTCGACCTTGGGAAGCCTGAGTGGGGATGTCAATCTGACAGCCGGAGAGACACTCAGTGTTAAAGGTTCAGAGCTACTCGCCCGCGAGCAAGACATCAACTTACAAGCTGCCGATGTAGAGCTGGAGCCGGCGGATGATACCCGCTCATTGAGTGAGCGCCACGAGTTTAAGCAGAGCGGTCTAACCCTCGCGCTGACAGGCGGTGCTATTAGTGCAGTGCAGAGCATTGATGCCAGTGTGAAGACGGCCAAACAGACAGACAACAAAAAGCTGCAAGCACTCCATGCGTGGAAGGTGAAGAATGCCTTGGAGGGCTTGCCAGGGCAACTTGAAGGTGCCTCAGAGCTCATTCAAAACCCATCGGAGGAAAGTTTAGAATCGTCGGGCATGAGTTTGTCTCTCAGCTTGGGCAGTAGCTCGAGCACTCAGACTCGCGAGCAGCAAAGTACAACGGCGCTGGGTACTAGCGTGCAGGCCGAGGGGGATATCAAGATCACTGCTACCGGTGTCGCAGGAGACAGCAGCAGTGGTGATATCGATGCCCGGGGTGCGCTCATAGAAGGGCGCAATGTCACCCTAAATGCGGCGAACGATATCAATTTGCAGAGCGCCGAGAACACTGAGCGCGATGACAGCACAAGCAGTAGCAGCAGTGCCGGTATTGGCGTCTCTATCGGCTCGGGCGGTCTTCAGTTCACTGTCAACGCCAGCCGAAGCCGGGGACTGGAAAACCAGAGCAGCGATCGCTATCTCGAGAGCCAGATTAAAGCCCGAGAGACGGCGAGTCTAACCTCGGGTAATGATACTAGCCTCACCGGTGCTCAAATAGACGCCGAGCGTATCGAGCTCGATGTCGGGGGCGATCTAAACATTACCAGCCAGCAAGACCAGGAGGCCTATCGCAAGCGCCAAGAGAGTTTTGGCTTGAGTGCCGGTTTTGGTGTGGGTGGCTCGCCTATTACAGCCAGTATCAATGGCAGCAAGCTCAAAGCCGACTCTAACTACCGTGCGGTGCAACAGCAGTCAGGCCTCTTTGCCGGTGAAGGCGGCTATCAAGTGCAAGTGGGTGGCAACACAGCACTGGTAGGCGGCGCTATCGTCAGCGATGCCGATGCCAGCCAGAACAGTCTAGATACGGAAACCTTGAGCTTGGCCAAGGTGGAAAACAGCGCTGAATACAGTATTGATGCCAAGAGCTTTGGGTTTAGTACAAACCCTGCTGAAGGTGGCGGGATTGATAAAGCTGTGAGCGGTGGTTTAGCCAGTGATGAAGGGAGTTCGGCCAACACCACTTATGCCGCAATCAGTGAAGGCGAAGTGACTGTTCGCGCGAACCCTGAAATCGACTTGGCTGCACAAACTGCACTGAAACGCTCACAAGCTGAAGCACACCAGGTCTTAGCGCGTATCTTTGATAAGTCTCAAGTGCAGGCGGTAGAAGATGAGCTGGCGGTACAGCAGATCTTGAGCCAGGAGGTTCCCAAGGCGATTGGGGATTATGCGCAGAAGCAAATGGATAAGATTGATGATCTTTTAGATTTAGCAGAAAAGGCCGATGCCGAACAAAACTCCGCTAGAGCTAATCAACTGCGTGCAGAGATAAGTCAGATTGAGGCTAATTGGGGAGAGCAAGGAGAGTACCGTGTGCTTTTACACACACTGTCAGGTGCGCTAAGTGGAAATCTACAAGGCGCAGTAGGGGCTTTGGCAACTGCGGTAGCAGTGCCGGAATTAGCTAGTACTTTTGACGAAATGGGGCTTAGTGACACACAAAAAGGCGCTTTGTTACTACTGGCTAGTGGTGCGATAGGTGCTGTTGCTAATGGTGATATTGGAGCAGTTAACAGTGTTGGACAGGCTGCAAATAATTATTTAGATCACGAGGAAGATCAGAGAAGAATACAATTTAAGCGAGAGCGTTACGAGTTAGAGAGAAAGTTAGCTAGTGAAGAGTGCGATGATGCGAACAGTTGCCAAGAATATGCAACGAGGTTGGCAGAAGTTACTGCTGAAATAGTTGAACTTAGTAAGCTAGATAACAAGCGCGATATCGATTTATCAAGTGCGTGCAAAGACTCTCCTACATCTCAGAAGTGTTTGCGGGAGTTGGCAAAGTTAGAAGTTGCTGCGCGCAGTTATGCTGACAACAAAGCAAAGCCCGAAGCCGATTCTGATATGTTAAGTACCTTGGCGCAGTTCGGCACGGAACAACGAAATTTAACAACACTAGTCGCTGCAGGTGCAATTGCAAAAATTGGCGTTGATACTGTAGAGGGAACTATTGAGTTGGCTAAGCTTGCTGGGTTGGCTTCTATAGGCAATGAACAGGCTCAGCAAGAGCTGTATGCAATTGCAGTTCAGCTGAAAGATTTTGTAAGTGATCCTGTCGGGAATATAGATAGTCATACAAAGCAGCAATTAGAGTTAGCAGCACAGCACCGTGCGAATGGTGATGAAGTTGCTGCACAGCAAGTTGAGTTGGAACTGGCTTATAACTATATATTTTCGGCAACAGGACTGGCAGGGACTGCGGCACAAATACCCAAGGGGGTTATAAGAGCAGCAGGTCGCTCAGAGACTAGTAATAGCAGTAGCTCTGAGCCAAATGAAGGGGTTGAAACGACAGGTGAACATGGGCAGAATGATGATGCCCAAGGTGAGGTGGTTACTGCTGAAACAGATACTAACCTTCCACCAGATAATGGTCGCTTAGAACTGCCGAGTGGATGGAAAAAAGTTGATGGAAAAACCTACGATGCTGAGGGTTTCGAGGTTGCCCTAAAAGAAGGGGAGAACGGCTATTGGGTTCGCGTAAATTCAGGTACAGAGGGTAATGCGGGTGGAAATACTACCAGTACCAGCACTGGTGGTGTTCCTGGAGGGAGCGCAGCATCAAGTCAGCTGAATGTTACTGATTATACTTTACCTAATGGCAAAGTAACTCAAGTAGCTTCTGACGGTAATGCAATAGTTCAGTTAGATAAGATAGAAAAATTTGCACAAGGTAATCTCCCAAATGTAACAACGGAAAGGAGGTTACTTGATCAATTTAAGCAGAAAAACAGAAAAGAGTTTGATGCAGATCCAGCAAATGCAGAACGATTGGATTTGCTAAAGAGGCAGGAAAGTAACTTCAAACGCTCAAATGCAATGAGACAAAACCTTGAAAGGGTTGGTTTAACAGATACCCCCGCTAATAACCAGATCATAATGGAACACCTTTTAGATGTGGGTAATAAGATAAACTCTGATAACCGCGTGTGGTTCCCGAGTGTCTTAAAGGGGCCAAATG
>JBMZCU010000252.1:0-5021 GCA_049613705.1 Pseudomonadales bacterium
GAACTGGTTGTTAGAGATTTCCTCTGCGCGCGCTTTCATTACACTCAAGCGATTCATAATGTTGCGGCTCAGTGCCAGGCCAATCACGATGGAGAGTATTAGGGCGATAGCAGCACCGATGGCGTTACTGATTTCGCCTTCAACAACGGTTGCGTGCATGTAGTGTGTATCCTGATGCATCAGCTCCACTTGTGAAGCACTCATGGCGGTCAGGATTTCGATGGCTTCTTTGGCTCTGGGTGCTGCTTCACGTGCCAGGATGTAATTGGCTTTATTCCAGTCATCTGCACTGCGTTTTTCAAACATCAGCGGCGGCAGCGGATCAAACGCGACACGGTGTGCGCGATAGTCCTGCCAGTGCTTGCTCTGGGCGCTGTTAAAGAGTGAACTGAGGTTCTCGACTTGGCTCAGGCGTTCGCTGTTGGTGGCCCAAGTCGCGTTAAACTTATCTAAGAACTTTTGGTCGCCAGAGAGCAGAAAGGCGCGAATATTGGCTAAGCTCAAGGCGAAAGAGCCGCGGGTATCAGCCAGTAGTTTGAGTAAGTTTTTGCGCTCGGGCGTCGCGCTTAGCTGTGCTTCCATCTCGATGAGTTTGGTTAGCTCGGCAATAATCTCTGTTGCCAAAGGGGCGGCCTGATCAAGTAGGATCACAAAGGCTTCGATATTACTTTTGTCCCAGGCAATATCCTCAACGCTCTGTTGCGCGATCTTAAATTCAGCGAGAATCTGTTGCAGTGACGCTAGGCGTTCAACATTTGTTGGGTCAGTCCAATGCGCTGACATCTGTTCGAGGACTTCAAGTTTTTTATCGATATCTTCAAAGGCGTGAGCACGCTGTGATTTCATGGCTTCAGCTTTGGCTGGGTTGTCCCCTAAAATGATGTAACCGCGCAGCGCCGCCAGTGACAAATTGATATCGTTGCGGATATCTTTACCTGCAATAACTGTAGCGACGCGCTGTTCAACCAAACGTTTCTGTGATTGGTCGATAGATTCTAAGCTGTAAAAATTAAAGCCTACGATAAACAACATCAAGCATAAAATAATACCGAAGGCGGCGATTAGTTTCCCCTGAATGGACAGTTTCATAAGATTTCCTCGGCGCGTTATATTGATTGTGTAACTTAACCTTAGTATCAGATCGTTGATTCCGCCAATCGAATTGGACTCTTGTCTATATAAATATTGAACAGCTGTTTCACAGAGCGTAGAAGGGGAGTACCAGTGCTGTGTCGGCGGTGAGGGAATTGCGCTCTTTAGGGAGAGCAGAGAAAGGCAAACGCTTGAGATAAATCGATTTTTGCTTGTCCTCATCGTCACGTAAATCGAGTATACTTGTCGCGTTAGTGCGCTGCGCACTAAATTTACCTCGCACGCTGCGAGGGCTGCTTTCAATGCGGTGTAAGTGACCGACACCAACGCGTTGCCAAAGTCGCCAGCAGCTGCGTCAATAATAAGTGCCCTGGCCGACGCTGCGCTAGAGGCATAAAAAGCCAGAACCGGAGCCTTTATGTCAGTTATTCGTCAAGACGATTTTATTGATAGTATCACCGATGCCCTACAGTTTATCTCCTACTACCACCCACTAGATTTTGTACAGGCCGTTCACGGTGCCTATCAGAGGGAACAAAACCCGGCGGCGCGAGATGCTATAGCGCAGATTTTGATTAACTCGCGCATGTGTGCCGAGGGGCGTCGCCCGCTGTGCCAGGACACAGGCATTGTCACTGTCTTTTTGAAGATAGGCATGAATGTTAGCTGGGATGCCAAGATGTCAGTGACGGACATGGTGAATGAAGGAGTGCGCCGCGCCTATCAGCACCCTGATAACGTACTGCGCGCCTCTATCCTTTCAGACCCAGCCGGTAAGCGTCAGAACACGCGCGATAACACGCCGGCGGTTATTCACTACGAGATCGTCGAGGGCGATACTGTCGATGTACAGCTGGCAGCAAAAGGCGGCGGCTCTGAAAACAAGTCTAAGATGGTGATGCTCAATCCATCTGACAGCATTGTCGACTGGGTGGTTAAAACTGTTCCGACCATGGGGGCTGGCTGGTGTCCACCTGGCATGTTGGGCCTAGGTATAGGGGGGACTGCTGAAAAAGCGGCCGTATTGGCAAAAGAGTCGTTGATGGACCCTATCGATATCCACGAGTTGCGCGAGCGCGGACCTAATAGCCGCATAGAAGAGCTGCGCCTGGAAATCATGGACAAAGTAAACGAGCTGGGCATTGGTGCTCAGGGGCTTGGCGGTTTGACCACAGTGTTGGATGTTAAAATCAAAGACTATCCCACACACGCAGCATCACTGCCTGTCGCTATGATTCCAAACTGTGCCGCGACGCGTCACACTCACTTTGTACTCGATGGCAGTGGCCCGGCTATTCTCACGCCGCCAAGCTTAGATGATTGGCCAGAGGTGAGTTTCGAAGTGGGCGAGACAACGCGCCGGGTTAATCTCGATGAAATTACACCCCAAGCTGTGCAGGAGTGGAAAGTTGGTGAGACTGTTTTGCTCAGCGGTAAAATGCTCACTGGGCGCGATGCGGCGCACAAGCGAATGAAAGAAATGCTTGATAAAGGCGAAGAGCTGCCGGTGGATCTCAAAGGGCGTTTTATCTATTACGTGGGGCCTGTTGACCCCATTGAAGGAGAAGTTGTTGGGCCTGCAGGGCCTACGACTTCGACCCGTATGGATAAATTTACCCGCCAGATTCTCGAGAGCACTGGGCTGTTGGGGATGATAGGTAAATCCGAGCGCGGACCGCTCGCTATTGAAGCGATTAAGGACAACAAGGCGGTTTATCTAATGGCCGTTGGCGGCGCTGCTTATCTTGTTTCCAAGGCTATTACAGGTTCAAAAGTACTGGCCTTTGAAGAGATGGGGATGGAGGCGATCTACGAGTTCGAAGTTAAAGATATGCCAGTGACGGTTGCCGTCGATGTTAACGGTGAGTCTGTGCACACCACAGGCCCGCAAAAGTGGCAGAAAATCATTGCTGCGGGGTGATCTCAAACGCCTTAAAAATACCGGCTAAGGCCGGTATTTTTTTGCCTTGCGCGCGGCTTATTTTGCCAGTGCAGCTCCAGCGCGCTGGCTAATCCACATGGTTAGTAGCACACACGCGGCAAACCAGTAGAGGCCTGAATGGAGCGCTACACTGGCCAGGGCGCCGAGTTTTACGCTGACTAATAACACCGCGACGACCAGTACATCCAGCATGGCCCAGCGACCGATACTGTGAACTAGATTTAACCCTTTTTGCCATGTATCGCCCACCGGTGCGGCGCTGTAGAGCACACGTGCGAGTAGGAGCAGCTTCAACAGTGGCAGCACAAGGCTTAGCAGGGCGATGAGCGCAACCAGAGCATAGCGCTCTTGGGTGTACAAATCGGTGAGCCCTGAGAGGATCGAAAAGCTATTTTCAATGAAGTAAAACTTGGTCAGTGTCATGATCGGCAAGTAGATGCCGGCCACATAGCAAGCCAGGGCGAGAGGCAGTAGCAAACGCAGTGCGCGCAATTCGAGAGCAGGGCGGTTAGTCATCGGGCAATGGGTATCAGTAAAAAGCGGTATGCTATCGCGTTAGGGCTGTTCAAGCCAGAGTGGTTGGTGCTCTTGTAGCCAGTGTTCGAATTGTTCGGCGTTCATCGGTTTGGCAATTAAAAAGCCCTGTAGCTGATCGCACTTCTCGTGTTTGAGTAAATTGTACTGGTAGGCATTTTCAATGCCTTCTGCGCAAATCGTCATGCCAAGTTTGTGCCCAAGGGCTATAACCGCGCCGATAATGGCATTGGCACTGTCGTTTTGGCCAATAGCCTGTACCAAGGATTTATCGATTTTAAGCTTTTGCACAGGTAGCTGTTGTAGATAGCTAAGCGAAGAGTGGCCGGTGCCAAAATCATCGAGTGCCAGCCCAACGCCCATCTCGCGAAGGCGCTGTAACAGAGGAGTGGCTTGGTCAGCGTGATCCATCACTACGGTTTCTAAAATTTCAATCTCCAGGACTTCAGGGCTAAGCTTGTGAGTGTGCAGTAGCTCGGCAATGCTGTGTTCTAAGTTGCCCCGCAACAGCTGCTGGCTGGTGACATTGACGGCGACTTTAAAAGGGCAGTTAAACATCTGACGCCACTGAGCAATCTTTTTGCAGGCTTGACTTAATATCCAGTCACCGACCTCGGGCATCAGGCCAATGGCCTCTAAGATGGGGATGAATTTGTCAGGCTGTAGCAGGCCAAGTTCACGGTGACGCCAGCGCAAGAGCGATTCTATGCCCGTGATAGTGCCACTGGCAGAGCAAATTTGCGGTTGAAAGTGCAATTCGAACTCGCGGTTTTGCAGAGCCAGGCGCAAGGAGGGTTCAAGGCGTACCCAAGACTCAACAGCCTGAGCGCGCTCGGGGTGGTAGAACACATAATTGCTGCGGTGGCTGTCTTTGCCAAAATTAACCGCGGCATCAGCGTTTTTGATCAGAATTTCACTGTCGATACTGTGTTTGGGGTAGAGCGATATGCCAACCGTACCTGTGGTGTAGAAGCTGTGATCCTCGATGGTGAAAGGGTGCTCCATAACGTGAATAATCTGCTCGGCGATTTCGATAACCGCATCTTGTGATGCCATCTGTGTTAGCAGTATGGCGAATTCGTCGCCGCCGACCCTGGCAATAATATAGTTGCTGCTCAGGGTGTGTTTAAGGCGGCGCGCTACGAGCCCCAGCAGTTGGTCGCCAGCGCGGTGCCCGAGAGATTCGTTGACATGCTTGAAGCGATCTAGATCAAGCATCAGTACGGCCAGAGAGAGGTGGCTTGGGCAGCGTGAAATCTCGTACTCGAGCATAGATTTAAACAACAACCTATTGGGTAGCTCTGTCAGGGCATCGTGCTGTTGCATGTAGAGCAGTTTTTCTTCAGAAGCTTTGAGTCTTGAGACGTCGGCCGCCTGATAAATATAGTGGCTGATCTGGCCGTCTTGATCGTAGGCGGCATTAATAGTGACGCGCTGAATCAAGCTTTCACCG
>JBMZCU010000253.1:0-5019 GCA_049613705.1 Pseudomonadales bacterium
TGACAAAGGGAACTTTTGTGTTGTAGTAACCCGTACCGATATAAGATTTATTTACCTTATTTTGCTCGGCCAGTGCCTTGAGCTCAGCTAGAGCATCGGTTTCACTCACACCTTTGTCCATGGCCAATGCGTCATCTAGACGGATTGAATCAGGTACTGTGTTTTCGATTAGTTGGTCGAGAGAGCCCTGACCTAAGTGCGACAGCATTGCTTGTTGCTGCTGCTCGCTCGGGCCGATGTGGCGAGCTGTAAACTCTGAGGCGTTTTCCAACGCGCTGAGTGTTGAAGTTTCGTTTGTCATCTATAACAACCTGCTTATATATGTAGTACAGGGAGCTTGCACCCCCTGATAGACCCACGCGCACGCTCGCAAACTGACGAACAGAACGCGCTGTTGATGTAAGGTCTTAGTTAATTAGTCTTCTTCAGCGACTTTAGCTTCATAGCCAGCTGCATCTAGCAGCGCATCAAGCTGTGATGCATCAGACATTTTAACTTTAGCGATCCAAGCGCCATCGAACGGCTCTTCGTTGATCATTTCTGGCGAATCGTCCAGCGCTTCGTTTACTTCTACGATTTCACCGCTAACAGGTGCGTAGATGTCTGAAGCTGCCTTAACTGACTCAACCAGTGAAAACTCAGAACCCGCTTCTACTTCAGCGCCAACTTCTGGTAGTTCAACAAATACGACATCGCCCAACAGCTCTTGCGCGTGATCTGAAATACCGATAGTGACAGTGCCGTCACCGTTGTCCATTGCCCACTCGTGTGACTGTGCATACTTGCGGTTGCTTGGTACGTTGCTCATATAGTGCCTCTTGATCTTAGTTGCAGGGAATAATTCCCTTATAATAAATTTTAGGCGCGTTTCTAGCAAGACAAGAAACGCACCGCAGAATTATCTGTAAAGCGGGAAACGTGCACACAGCTCTTTAACTTGCTGTGCAACCTTCTGCTCAGCGGCAGAATTGTCTTCCGGATTAGCCGCTAGACCATCCAATACATCGCCAATCAGGTTGCCGATAAAGCGGAATTCCTCAACACCAAAGCCGCGCGATGTACCTGCGGGTGTTCCAAGGCGAATGCCTGAGGTAACCATTGGCTTTTCAGGGTCAAACGGAATACCGTTTTTATTACACGTAATACCAGCGCGCTCGAGAGAAACCTCTGTCGCATTACCCTTCAAGCCTTTAGGACGCAGGTCAACCAACATCAGGTGGGTATCAGTACCACCTGACACAATATCAACACCGCGCTCAACCAGCGTTTCAGCCAAGACATTAGCGTTCTCGACAACTTGCTCAATGTACTCTTTGAACTCAGGCTTGAGAGCCTCACCAAAGGCAACTGCCTTACTGGCGATAACATGCATCAACGGACCACCTTGCAGCCCAGGGAATACAGCAGAGTTAATCTTCTTGCCGATTTCAGCATCGTTAGACAACACCATGCCGCCGCGTGGGCCGCGTAGCGTTTTGTGCGTAGTTGTTGTAACAATGTGTGCGTGTGGTAGCGGACTAGGGTGTACACCTGTTGCGATAAGGCCAGCGATGTGCGCCATATCAACCATCAGGTAAGCGCCAACTTTATCTGCAATCTCACGAAAACGAGCGAAGTCGATTACACGTGGAATAGCAGAGCCACCCGCGATGATCAGCTTTGGCTTGCACTCGACTGCCTGCGCTTCAACCGCATCGTAATCAATACGCTGCGTATCTTTATCCACACCGTATTGCTCAGCGTTGAACCACTTGCCAGACTGCGCTGGACGCGCACCGTGAGTAAGGTGCCCACCCGCGTCTAACGACATACCTAAGATAGTGTCTCCAGGCTGTAGCAGTGCCATAAATACAGCACCGTTCGCCTGCGCACCCGAGTGCGGCTGAACATTCACATAATCACAGTTAAACAGTGCTTTGGCACGCTCAACCGCCAGTGTTTCAATTTCGTCTGCGTGCTCACAGCCGCCGTAGTAACGGCGTCCCGAGTAACCTTCTGCATACTTATTCGTCAGCACAGAACCCTGCGCTTTCATGACAGCCTTAGAAACGATGTTTTCAGAGGCAATCAGCTCGATCCCATCTTGCTGACGGTGAAATTCACGGTTCAATGCCGCATCTACATCCGCGTCAACGCTCGCCAGGTCGCTGGCAAAAAAAGTGTCTAAATTACTCATTTTACTTTTCTCAATTAATTCAAGATATCGACGCCAAGCGAGCTCGACGACAGCTATTTAACAACTAGCAGGCCACAACGTTGACCGCCAGCCCTCCAAGAGATGTCTCTTTGTACTTATCCTGCATATCCACACCGGTTTGGCGCATGGTTTCAATGACCGAATCCAAGGATACGTGATGCTCACCATCACCGCGCAACGCTAACCGAGAAGCGTTGATCGCCTTCATTGAGCCCATCGTATTGCGCTCGATGCAGGGCACTTGCACCAATCCATCTATTGGATCGCAGGTCAGACCGAGGTTATGCTCCATGCCGATTTCAGCAGCATTTTCGATCTGTAAATTTGTTCCGCCCATCACAGCGCATAGCGCACCTGCAGCCATCGAGCAGGCGACTCCGATCTCCCCTTGGCAACCAACTTCAGCGGCGGAGATTGAGGCATTTTTCTTATACAGCATGCCAATCGCAGCTGCCGTGGCGAGAAACTCAATAATGCCGTCTTCATTGGCACCGGGCACAAACTTCACATAGTAAGCGAGTACTGCGGGGATAACACCTGCCGCACCATTAGTTGGTGCCGTAACAACACGTCCGCCTGCTGCATTCTCTTCATTCACAGCCATTGCGTAGAGGTTGACCCAATCCATGACGGAAAGCTGATCTTGAAGCGACTTTTCAGGGTTATCGATTAACTCACTGCGCAGCTTATTTGCGCGCCGTCTGATATTGAGGCCACCAGGTAGTTCACCGGTTTCTTCACAACCACGCGCAATACAGCGCTCCATAACATGCCAAATATTTAGCACGCGCTCGCGAAGAGTTTGCGGATCACCTTTGGTTTTTTCATTCTCGATCACCAATTGCGCGATGCGCAAACCCGCTTCATCGGCACTTTTAAGTAACTCAAGTGCGTTGTTAAAAGGATAGGGCTCTTGATCGAGTTGCGCCTGCGATGCCGGCGCATCAATTTCTTCCAGACTGAGCACAAAGCCCCCACCTACAGAGAAGTAAGTCGAGTCCTGCACAACAATACCCGCACCATCGTAAGCGAGTAGGCGCATGCCGTTAGGGTGCTGCGGCAGGGATTCTGTGAAATTAAATACCAAGTCTTCATCAGGATTAAAAGCAACCTGCTTAACGCCACCCAGATTCAACTGTTTCGTTGCGTGGATTTGGGCGATATACCCGTCCACCTTATCCGGATCAACGGTATCTGCTCGCTCACCGAGCAATCCGACCATAACAGCAATATCAGTTGAATGTCCTTTACCCGTCAGGGCAAGCGAGCCATAGAGATGGGCTTTAACTTTGACTACGCTCTGGATCTTGCCCTGCTCTTCGAGCAGCTCCAGAAAACGATTAGCCGCAACGACAGGGCCAACAGTATGCGAGCTGGATGGACCTATTCCTATTTTGAAAAGGTCAAAAATACTTAGCGACATGGTTGGTAATTCTCTTTTTATAATGAGGTCATAATTGACGCGTTAAACACGGCTCGTAAACGCATTACTCAATAATAACCTGTCATTGCCCTACCGCCCTATTACAAGGCGACAGTTACTCTTTTATAGGACAAAGACTAGCAATTGAGTTTACAAAGTTCAACAAAAAGTTTCCTATAGGAAACAAAAAGCATTAACTGAAAAATTAAGCTAATTAATACAATTAGTTGCACTACAGGGCTATTACAGCCGCCACTTACGCAACCACTTTATTGCCCCACTTTGTAATAGGCTACCTCTCTGCGAGGCAGCGCTCCACGAGTCTATTCATGCGCTTTTCAGCACATTTCATTTTATCAAGCCCATAAACGAAAACCCTTAAATACAAAGCCTTAGGTTTTTTCAAGCAAGAGAGTGTCGTTTTTGCTGCTTTTCTTCTTGCAATATTTTCTACAATTGCGTAATTTATTTCCAATAGGAAACAAATTATCCATTTGAACCTATTATGAACATTAAATGATACAACGTATTTATTTAGTCGTTCGGATCTAAACCCACTGCAACGTACGCATGCAACGAGTTGAAGATCCTATAAGCATCAACCTCTCAAGAGGTGGGCTTCATAAATATAACAAAGAAGGCTTTTACGAGGTTTTACACTGATGGAATTATTAACGTCTATTTTTAAAGAGATAAATGGGGTCGTTTGGGGCCCTATGATGCTCGTGCTTATCCTGGGTGTCGGTTTATTCCTGATGCTAGGTTTAAGACTCATGCCTATCCTCAAGCTGGGCACTGGTTTTAAACTTTTATGGGGTGGCCGCTCCTCTTCGGGGGAAGATCAAAAATCTGGGGAAATCCCTCCCTTCCAAGCTCTGATGACCGCACTGTCTGCTACAGTCGGTACAGGTAACATCGCAGGTGTTGCAACTGCTGTTTTCCTAGGTGGTCCAGGCGCACTTTTCTGGATGTGGTGTACTGCACTTGTCGGCATGGCAACCAAGTATTCTGAAGCTGTTCTCGCGGTTAAATATCGTGAAAAAGACAGCAACGGTAACCACGTTGGCGGCCCGATGTACTACATCAAGAACGGCCTTGGCAGCAAGTGGGCTTGGCTGGGCACGGCATTCGCTATCTTCGGTGCGATTGCAGCATTCGGTATTGGTAATACCGTACAGTCAAACTCTGTTGCCGACGTTCTAAACAGTAACTTTGGCCTGCCTCACTGGATTACTGGTGTTGTGCTCATGGTTTTGGTTGGTGCGGTACTGTTAGGTGGCATCAAGCGTATTGGTTCTGTTGCCGGCGCTCTAGTACCTGTGATGGCGATTGCCTACCTCGTTGCCGGTCTCACTGTTTTAGCGATCAATGCTGAAGAAATTCCAGCCGCGCTTGAACT
>JBMZCU010000254.1:0-4969 GCA_049613705.1 Pseudomonadales bacterium
CGGCATCAGTTATGGCGGCCTACTCTTTGGCGTACTGCCAAGTGGCGGCTATATTTCATGGGAGAGCCACTTGGCAGGCTTTGTCGTCGGCGCTTTTTTGGCCTACTTTTGGCGAGTAGATCGCGCTAAACTTTGATCACTTCTTGCACTATATTCCATATAGATATAAGCTTATTCCATTTTTAATTATGGGATAATACAGTGATTGATTATGACAGTTTCACGCCGCTTAGCGCCGCTGCAGGCGGCGCACTCATCGGCCTCTCGGCCGTACTCATGCTCTTGTTCAACGGCAAAATAGCCGGTATTTCCGGCATCGTTAACAAAGCGCTCAACGTGCGTGAAAACGCGTTGCGCTGGCCTTTTGTATTTCTCGCCGGACTCATCTTAGGTGCGTACCTAACAGGCTCACTGCTCGAGCAAAACCTTCACATAGAAAGCTCTTGGAGCGCGCTCGCCATTTCAGGTTTACTCGTGGGTCTAGGTGCGACTGTGGGTTCTGGCTGCACTAGCGGTCACGGCGTCTGTGGTATAGGCCGATTCTCTGTGCGCTCTATCGTGGCGACCTGCACCTTCGTTGGCATTGCCATGCTAAGTGTCTACATCCAACGCCAACTGTAGGAGCCTGTTATGCGATACTTTATCTACTTGCTCAGTGGTGTACTCTTTGCCGCTGGATTGCAAATCTCTCAGATGGTTGACCCTGCAAAAGTCATTGGCTTTTTGGATATCACAGGTCGCTGGGATCCAAGCTTAGTGCTCGTGCTGTGCAGCGCGCTTGGCACCTTCAGCGCCGGCTACCACTTTGTCGTCAAGCCGAGACTGGCGCGCCAGCAGGCGCCCGTTTGCGAGCGGGAGTTTTCTCTGCCAAAGGCCAAAACGATAGATGCATCACTGCTCGTCGGCGCCGCGATTTTTGGCCTAGGCTGGTCAATTTCTGGGCTCTGCCCTGGGCCTGCACTGGCCAATTTAGCCAGCGGCGAGGCTAAAATCGTACTTTTTGTAACAATGATGCTCCTTGGCATGGCATTAGCCAAAATGTGGTCTAAACTTATTTTATCAAGCTAAACAGTTATATTTGATCAATTTTTCTGTATTGAAACTGAAGCAACCAAGCGGGTGTGGCAGTACAGCGCGATAAAAGTAAAGGACCTTAAATGAAGGATTACACTGAGTTAGAGCATAGCGCTGAGAAGGCAGTCATTCTGCTCAAAGCACTGGCCAATAAGCATCGTCTTTTAATGATGTGCGCGCTGCAAGACGGTGAACTCTCCGTCAGTCAACTCAACGAGCTGTTTCCCATTCCGCAGTCATCTCTATCGCAGCACTTGGCGTGGCTGCGCAGGGAGAGCTTTGTCAAGACGCGGCGCAATGCGCAGACCATCTACTACTCTCTCAACTCAGAAGAGATCGTAAGCGTGATCAATACACTGCAGCATATCTATCGCGAAGAGCAAGCCGTTGCAAGCTGAGCTCTCGCTTAGCCTGCGAGACAACTGGCGCCATACCACTGATCGACATCAGTGCGATAGCGCGCCAACCAAGCCTTGCTCGCCGCCTCTTCGCTAAGCTTCTCGTAATCGACCAAGACAGAGGCATAAGCGATCATCTCACCGCTTAAATTGACATTTTTTAAGTATTGGTAGAGGCAGGGTTTGTCTTTTGGCAAATTCACACTACCCGCTTTTTTAATCCAGCCGCGTTTCACGTTACCGCAATCAAATGCAAGCGTTTTGTTGATTCCCCAGCGCGGATCAGTTTCGCACTCAGGGGTGTATTCGGGGAACTCGACAAACTGGCCGGCGAAGCGCTGATCTGTCCAATTGGGTGTCCAGTTAAGCAGCACGATCGCCCTGTTATCCTTCACCGCTTGTGCCATCTCCTGCCAGATCGAATCGCTATCGCTGTGTCGCACAATTTTAAACTTAAGCTGCAAACTGCGAATCAGATCTGGATCGCGATAGGGCCATGGCCCGGTGAGATAGGCTCCCAACCCAGAGCCGTCGCGTGAAAATAACTCGGCGCAACGGTTGAGTGCGCGCCAATCGGGTAGGCCCGGGCAAAGTTTAGCGACGTGTTCTGGATACCACCAATCCTCGCGGGTAATCGCCGCGTGGGTCCCTAAATCGATCAAGCGCCCTTTATCTAGCATGACCTGAAAATCTTCATCGGCAGAGGCTTGCCAAATCTCGATCTGAAAGTCGACTCGATCGCGCGCCATCGCTCCCCAGAGTTTTTCTTCTGACATCTGACGGTAGCGCACCTGATAGTGCGTAGCTGGCAGCACCGATACCAACGCTTTTGAAATGACACGCTGGCTCGGCCAGTCCAACAGCGGCACCACAACACGTTTGATCTGCCCCGATGACGCTTTGACACTCACACTCAGCGCAACACAACAAAGCACAATAAGACACAACAGTGCTGTGCGAGCTTGTAACCTACCGCTTCTAAGATTCATTGCTGCAAGGCCTGTACTGACAGATCTTTGCTCATTGCCAACTTTAAAATATTTCACACTGCGCTCCATCTCGCCCCTCAACGCTATTCCCTGTTTTAAGCTTGCTCAACACTACCAGTGAGCGCCGAAAAGTTCATTAATTTTCCGTTTAAATAGTGGCTACCCCAGCTTATCGTGCCACAACGTAACGGCATTGAATTGCAGGAAAAATGTTCGTTTGAACATTAATTTTATTCTCTATGCTTATTTATCTATAAATATTTTTTCGATCGAACATTATTGATTCACCTAAAGCCTTTACGCTACTATTTGAGACTTGTCATATTTGTGACATTTTACTGTCGTTTAATTGTCATCTTTGCCGCTTAGGCTACGCCACTTATCAGCACAACGTTGACAGCACAAAACACTAAACAATAACGAACGACAGCGATAACGGAGAATAACCATGCTTAAGAAAACTCTGATAGCGGCATCGGTAGGTGCAGCTTTATTGGCCAATAGCGCAAACGCAGCTGTAGAAGTTGAATGGTGGCACGCCATGGGCGGCACCAACACTGAACGTGTCAACAAAATAGCGGCAGACTTCAACGCCTCGCAAAGCGAGTACAGTGTTAAGCCTGTCTACAAAGGCAACTACACAGAGACAATGACAGCAGCCATCGCCGCTTTCCGCGCCAAGAAGCAGCCGCACATCGTACAAGTGTTCGAAGTGGGTACAGCGACGATGATGGCCGCCAAAGGTGCCGTTTACCCTATTGAGCAGGTCATGAAAGACTCCGGCGTTGCACTGGACAAATCAGACTATCTACCAGCCGTTATCTCCTACTACCAGACACCTGAAGGTGAATTGCTGTCAATGCCGTTCAACAGCTCTACCCCAGTGCTCTGGTACAACCGCGACGCCTTTACTAAAGCGGGTGTTGAAGGCACACCAAAGACTTGGAACGATGTTGAAAGCGCCGCACAGAAGCTGGTTGATTCAGGTATGAAATGTGGCATCGCCGTGGGCTGGCAATCTTGGGGGCTAATCGAGAACTACAGCGCTTGGAATAACATCCAGCTCGGCACCCAGCAAAATGGCTACGCGGGCCTAGACACAGAATTGACTTTCAACAATGCAAATGTCACTGCTAACCTACAGCGCCTTGCAGACATGCAAAGCGATGGCAAATTCCGCTACGGTGGCCGTCGCGGTGACTCACTGGCCATGTTCACCAACGGTGAGTGCGGCATGTGGATCAACTCGTCAGCCTACTACGGTTCGATTAAAGGACAGGCTAAATTTGATTACGCCCAAACTATGATGCCATTTGATAGCAAGGTAGCGGACAAACCACAAAACTCAATCATCGGCGGTGCGACACTGTGGACCTTGAAAGGCCACTCTGCAGATGAATACAAAGGTGTGGCACACTTCATGAACTACCTCTCCTCTGAGGAAGTGCAAGCGTGGTGGCACCAGGAAACTGGCTACGTGCCGATTACGGTATCAGCTTATGAGCTGAGCAAGAAGCAGGGATTCTATGACAAGAACCCAGGCACTGATACCGCCATCCAACAGTTGACCCTCAACACCCCGACTGAAAACTCACGCGGCCTGCGCTTTGGTAACTTTGTGCAAATTCGCGATGTGATCAATGCGGAAATGGAAAAAATTTGGGACGGCTCTAAGTCTGCACAAACTGCGATGGACGACGCCGTAGCCAAAGGCAACAAACTGCTGCGCAAGTTTGAAAAAGCCAATAAATAGTCTGTGATACTCTCGCCGCTGTAGCGGCGAGCGATTGACTATGTCGGCTGCCCGTAATGGGCAGCCCTCTCTCTTATTACGCCGGTAAACTGAATGCAAAAATCTGTTCACTACCCCTCTTCTTATTTACCCTACTTGCTGATTGCCCCACAGATCATTATTACCTTGGTCTTTTTTATCTGGCCGGCAGCGCAGGCACTCTATCAATCGTTTCTACTCGAAGATGCGTTCGGCATGTCTAGCGAGTTCGTGTGGTTTGATAACTTCGCCGAACTTTTTGACGATCCGGACTATCTCGGATCCTTCAACCGTACAGCGTTCTTCTCTGTCGCGGTCGCCTTTGTGTCCATGAGTTTGTCACTGCTGCTTGCGGCCATGGCCGACCGTGTGATTAAGGCCTCAACCACCTATCGCACGCTGCTGATTATCCCGTATGTGGTCGCGCCGGTACTGGCAGGTACGCTGTGGCTCTTCATTTTCAACCCTACGATAGGTATTTTCACTTACTATTTGGACATGCTGGGCATCGATTGGAACCACAAGTTGAACAGCTCTCAGGCGATGGGACTTGTTATATTGACCGCCGCTTGGAAGCAGATCAGCTATAACTTCCTGTTTTTTATCGCCGCGATGCACTCAATTCCTAAGTCACTCATTGAAGCGGCCGCCATCGATGGCGCAGGTCCTGTACATCGTTTTCGCACTATTATTTTCCCGCTGATTTCACCTACGACCTTTTTCCTCCTGGTCGTAAA
>JBMZCU010000255.1:0-4954 GCA_049613705.1 Pseudomonadales bacterium
CTTTGGGTGGCTAGACAAATAGCGCTTAAGGTACCGGCTTAGCGCTCACAAAGTGGTGCCGTGTAAGGTCGTAAACCCAATTAAAGATCACCGCATACACTAGGAAGAAAATAGCGAGCGCTATATCAAGTTTTAACGCCTGCCAAAAGCCAATATCCAGCATTAGCATCAATATAGGAAGGGTGCTGGCAAGTAGCCCCATCTCAAAAAGCACGCCGTGCATAATGCGCAGCGTTAGGGTGCGTGTAATTCGCTCGCTCCCAGCGTAACGGTCAAAAATAATGTTGTAAACGTAATTCCAGAGCATAGCAATGACAGACAGTAAGATGCTGAGGCCTGTAATGAATGCAAGATCGCGTTGCAAATACAGTTTTGCAAAGAGGATTAGTATAAGCAGCGCTAAGCACTCAAATAATACGGAATGAAGAATACGTTCTTTAGTTTTCATAAAAGCTCCTAATGTATTTGCGATGCTATATTATTTGTTTTTAAGATGTTTTAAAGATACTAACCATCAAGAGAAGTGATATGTATAACCTGGAACACCTAAAGATGTTGAGTGTCATTGTAGAGACAGGCTCGTTTTCGGCGTGCGCGAGAAAGATGGGCAAGGTGCAATCAGCTGTGAGCCAAGGGATTGCGAGCTTAGAGATAGATATGAACTGTCAATTATTTGACAGGTCAAAGCGTTTGCCCGAATTGACAGAGCAGGGGCGTCGCTTACTGGCTTATGCTACTGCGGTATTAGCGCAAGTAGATGAAATGGAAAGTGCTGTGCAGGCAATGCAGCATGAAAAGGAAAGCGAGATCAGGCTGGCGTTGGATCCAGTGCTGATGATCGCACCACTAGCGGCAAAGCTTGTACAGTTTGCAAAGCATTACCCGCATACAGCCCTTGTGTTGAACACAATGGCTAGTGCTGAAGTGGCAGGTCGCATAAGGGCAGAAGAAGCAGATATAGGACTAATGTTTTGCGATGTTGGTTTTCCTCGTGAAGTTGCGCTGTGCCACTTAGGGGCTATTGAGTTTGTTGCGATCGTGGCAAGAGAGCACGCGTTAGCAAAATTGTCGAGTGTGACTGTAGGGGACTTAATAAGTGAGAGGCAAATGCTGTTGATGGGGGCGCAAAACACTCAACAGCAGCTGCCGCAAATAAGTGCAAAGGCATGGTATGGCGATGATTTTACAGCATTGATATCGCTTGTTGAGAGTGGCGTTGGCTGGGGCTATGTGCCAATACATATGGTGGATGAGTCGCGGGCAAAAATACTGCCGGTTGAATTTGACCATAAGCGCTGGAGTGTGCCGATAGATAGAGTTATGCGAAAGGGTGGGCGCGAAGGAGAAGCGCTACAGTGGCTAAGTAAGGCATTAACCGAGGTGTATTAAAACTTGGCAAGGAAATTGCTGTGATAGTGAGTGATGGTTTATTGGCGCTATTAAACGAATTATATCGCCATTATATTGACGTAGAATTGCGTTATTAGTTAGTTTTGTCAAAAAAATGACGGTGAGTTTTGGATAAATCGGCGGTAATTAAACAAGTACGAGGCTTTACTGATGGGAATCTCGGTATCCCATTGGTGTTGCTCATTATACTGGCGATGGTTATTTTGCCAATGCCGGCGTTCTTATTGGATGTGTTCTTTACGTTTAACATCGCACTTTCTATTGTTGTATTGTTGGTGGGTGTCTATGCCATGCGGCCGCTTGATTTCGCGGCGTTTCCAACGATTTTGTTAGTGGCAACGCTAATGCGCTTGGCGCTCAACGTGGCTTCGACACGCGTTGTGTTGCTCTATGGTCACGAAGGTGGTGACGCTGCGGGTAAGGTTATCGAAGCGTTTGGCTCGGTGGTCATCGGGGGGAATTACGTTGTTGGTATTATCGTCTTTCTTATCTTGGTAATAATTAACTTTGTCGTAGTGACGAAAGGTGCAGGGCGTATATCAGAGGTGAGTGCGCGTTTTACGCTGGATGCGATGCCCGGGAAGCAGATGGCGATTGATGCCGATTTAAATGCGGGTTTGATCAATCAGGAAGAGGCAAAACAGCGCAGGGCAGATGTTACAAATGAGGCGGATTTTTACGGTTCTATGGACGGTGCCTCTAAGTTTGTTCGCGGGGATGCTGTAGCGGGGATACTGGTATTGGTGATTAACCTGATCGGCGGGTTACTCATCGGTATGATGCAGCATGGTCTGGACTTCTCAACAGCGGTTGAATACTACTCACTATTGACCATTGGTGATGGTTTGGTTGCGCAGATACCGTCACTGTTGCTGTCTACTGCAGCGGCTATCATGGTTACCCGTCAAAATACGTCTGAAGATATGGGCGGACAAATCGTCAGGCAGATGTTTGCATCACCGAAGGCGCTGGGCGTTGCGGCTGGTTTGATGTTTATCATGGGTATCGTCCCGGGTATGCCGCATATGGCTTTCTTGTCCTTGGCGGCGGTTGCAGGAGCCGGTGCTTGGTATCTCTTCAAAATAGAGAAAAAACAGCAAGAAGAGAAGCAGGAGCTTGATCAAACGAACATAGTGCAGGCTGAGGCTGAGGCCGAAGAAGAGCACAAGGAGTTGGATTGGAATGATGTGATGCCCGTCGATATGGTGGGTTTAGAGGTGGGTTACCGCCTTATTCCAATGGTCGATAAGTTGCAAGGTGGGCAGCTACTCAACCGAATTAAAGGTGTACGTAAGAAGTTGTCGCAGGATTTGGGCTTCTTAGTACCGTCGGTCCATATCCGTGATAATTTAGATTTGATGCCAGGGGCTTACCGAGTCACATTGATGGGTGTTGTGGTCGGTGAATCTGAAGTGTATCCAGATCGGGACTTGGCAATAAACCCAGGACAGGTATTTGGTGAGCTAAAAGGGGTTGAAGTGAAAGATCCAGCGTTTGGGTTGGATGCGGTGTGGGTAGAGACAAGCCAGCGTGAGCATGCGCAAACTTTGGGCTTTACGGTTGTCGATGCGAGCACAGTTGTCGCTACGCACTTGAATCAAATACTGCAGCGTCAAGCGCACGATTTGTTGGGGCACGAAGAAGTACAGCAATTGCTTGATATGCTTTCTAAAACCTCGCCTAAGTTGGTTGAGGAGCTGGTGCCGGCGAAAATTTCTATCAGCACATTGCTCAAAGTGCTGCAGAATTTGCTTAAAGAGCAGGTACCGCTCAAGGATTTCAGAAGTGTTACAGAGGCCCTTACCGATGCCGTTACTAAGACACAAGACCCTATTGCTTTAACCGCAGCAGTACGCATAGCGCTCTCGCGCCTGATTGTGCAGACAATTAACGGTGCTGAACCGGAGATACCGGTAATAACACTAGATCCAAAACTTGAGCAATTATTGCTGGGGTCGGTGCAGCAAAGTGGCGGTGGCGAAGAAGGTATGGTGCTTGAGCCAAACATGGCCGAGAAGCTGCAGAGTTCGCTGCTCGAAGCTGCACACAAGCAGGAAATGATGGGTAAGCCGGCGATATTGCTAGTGGCGGCACCTGTGAGGCCGCTGATGGCTAAATTTGTGCGCTACGGTGAGCAGTTGGTTCACGTGTTATCGTATCAAGAAATACCAGAAAACAAGAAAGTGACGATTGTTGCTTCGGTGGGTGGGTGATGAGTGTTTTATTTTCGCGCCGAAGTGGGATTAGGGGTTGCCAATGAAGGTTAAACGTATTTTTGCACCGGATATGCGACAGGCGATGAAGCGGGTGCGTGATGAAATCGGTCCAGATGCGGTGATTGTATCGAATCATCGTATTGCCGGTGGCGTAGAAGTTGTTGCTGCACACGAGCAGGATTTCGATCAGGCGCAGTCTAAGTTTAAGCGAGATCACAGTGTTAAAAAGCGCCGGGAGAGTCAAATTGATCTGCTGGCAGCAGGGCGTAAAACGCAAGACACCGCTCGTTTAGAGGACCAGAAGCAGAAAGCGAAGAATGCGGTACTAGGTGCGCAAGGTCGAGGTATTGCACAGTACACTCAACAGTCTCAGGCCTCGGCAATGCCGGAGCGGGATCGCCAAATAGCCTCTAATTACGATGATGAGCTAGAGTCGATCCTGGCTTCGTTGAAAAAGAAGAAAGACGGGCAGCGCAAGCAGTCGCAAGTACCGGCTGAAGAGCATAGTCTGGAGCGTGAGCCTTCTGAAGAGGAGTTGCTGCAACCTATCATGAAGCGCGGTGAACTTCCTGCGGTGGAGCAGGAAATTGAAGCTCATAGCGAGCCTGATTTGCCAGAGCCGCAGGGCTTAGATAAGTTGGCGCCAAGTGCGCAGGCCAAGAGTGAAAGGCCAAGGTTGCAGGCTGTCCCGGTTGAGCGTGAAGAGTCGCTAGCGGAAAATCGTGTGATTGATGATATGCAGCGTGAGATTGATCAGCTCAAGAAGATGCTTGCAGGGCAGATGCCTGGGGCTTATAGCTCGCGCGGACGCAGTGCATCAAATAATTTAGTAGCAGATAAATTGAGTGCGCGCTTTGAGCAAATCGGTTTGCTCGAATTATTTGAAAGCCGTATTGCCTCGCAGATTGACCCAGCACTGGATGTTAATAAGGCGTGGCGCAGAGCGCTGGCTAAGCTTGTAGATATGGTGCCTGTCTTCAAGCAAGACTTTATTTTGCGCAGCGGCATGATTGCGTTTGTCGGTCCGACGGGTGTTGGAAAAACTACCACAATAGGGAAGTTGGCCGCCAAGTATGTGCTTGAAAATGGCAGTGCGGGGGTCGCGCTAGTGACGACTGACTCCTATCGTATTGCCGCTCATGAGCAGCTCAAGACCTACGGGCGTATCTTGGATGTGCCTGTGCGCGTTGTCGATGAAAATAACTCATTGGCAGATGTCTTGGCATCACTTAAAAATAAGCGCCTAGTATTGATCGATACCGCAGGGTTGGGTTCTGCAGATGCATCTGCTCTACAGCAGAATAGAATGCTCGAGGAAGTACCGCTGC
>JBMZCU010000256.1:0-4953 GCA_049613705.1 Pseudomonadales bacterium
ACCCGGTTGCAACGACGGCAGCGCTATCTCGCCAATTCCCGCGAGAGGTCCGGAATTCATCCAGCGCAAGTCATTGGATATCTTCATCACAGAAACAGCGATCGCCTTGAGCTGACCTGAGATCATGACCGCAGCGTCCTGTGTGCCTATCGCAGTGAACAGGTTATCTGCCGGTGTGAAAGGTATCTCAGTCAGTGCCTGTAGCTTTTGACAGAACAAAGCTGAAAATGCAGGATCAGCATTAATCCCCGTGCCGACAGCCGTGCCCCCTTGCGCCAAACGATGCAGCAGTGTCTTTTGCTGTGCCAGCTGTGTGAGATGCTGTGTAATTTGCCCCGACCAACTCAGCAGACTCTGGCTCATGCGCACAGGCATGGCGTCCATCAAGTGCGTGCGCCCTGTTTTTATGTGCTGATCAACAGCTGCTGCTTTTGCTTGAATGGTCGCATTTAGATGCTCGAGCGCTGGGAGTAGTTTTCGCTCTATCTCAATCGCTGCACTGATGTGAATTGTCGAGGGGATAATATCATTGCTGCTCTGGCCGAAATTGACATGGTCATTCGCACCAACCGTCTCTCCTAATGCCTGGGTTGCCAGAGCTGCCAACACTTCATTGGCATTCATATTAGAGCTTGTCCCCGAGCCTGTCTGGTAGATGTCCACGGGGAAGTGAGTCATCAAATCATCTTGCTGTAGCAGATGAGCCGCTGCACCTACTATCGCCGAGGCCATGGCAGCACTGATGTGGCCCAACTCTGCATTGGCAGAGGCCGCCGCCGATTTTGCCTGTAGCAAAGCCCGTATAAACGCCTCAGGCATTGCCTGGGCACTGACTGCAAAGTTATTGACCGCTCTCTGGGTCTGAGCGCCATAAAGTGCATCTTGTGGTACCTGCAAGGCCCCCATGCTATCGCTTTCCACTCTATAACTCATCGTGATCCCTCTTAGTGTACGCAGGTTTGCGCGTTAGAAATTGCGCAGGAACAGAGCTTAAACCTCAACCCCACGCCGTATTTGATATCAATGTTGAACGTAGGAAAAATATTGACTGGTAATACGCAGTTCGTACTGCAACCTCATGATATGGGCCTTTCTGCCCTCGCAAAAAGCCTGGCGCTGCAAGGAGCACAGCGGACGATAGATATTATCTAAGCACAGTGCACGCCAGTGGCTGGCGACTAAGTCATCGGCAAAGGCATCCAGTAAAAGGCGAAATTGAGCGCAGTAAAGTGCCCAGCGCAATCCTCGATGCCTGGCAAATTCAAGCTCTTCCATCGAGAGCCACATCGCAATAAGGCTAGGGTTATCGGCCTCGCTGCCGTGGCGGATTTTCTGGCGCAGGTTGTTAATGGCCGGGTCGAATGTTTGGAGTTGTGGGCAGTGTTGATACATTTTTATTTAATGATAATAATTCGCAATATTATTATCATATCAAATAAAAACTCAATAGCAATCGCTTCTCGAAAATAATCTCTTACGCACTGAAGTGGCTACCCCAATCAGTAACACGCTAAGATATGTCGCATAAACCTTTGATTTTTATATTTAAGCAAAGTTGTCGATGAAAGCGCCTACTCTCTAGACGCAACACCTTTGTACTCATTAGTAGACACTACAGCGCGCTATGGCGCTCAGGGTGTTTGGGTGACACCGTATTGTAAAAGTCGTGAATTTCGCGCATATCTCGCTCAAAATCACCACTAGGATAAATAACCTTACCTATACCGGCCTCGCGCTTGCGATAATCTAAATAGCCCAACAAAATGGGGACCTCTGCACGCAGCGCTATATGATAAAATCCACTCCTCCAGCGAGTAACTGCCGAGCGTGTGCCCTCAGGAGTGACTAATACAGTCACTTCATCACTCACAGCGATAATCTTCGCCATTTGCTCCACCATATTAGGCCGCTGCTCGCCTTGCTGTTTTTTAGATCTGTCTATTGCAATAGCCCCTAGCGGGCCCAAAAGCAAATTAAACGGAAAGCGCATCCACTCCTTTTTGATGGTGAACCTAGGATTGACCAACCCCAGCTGACGATAGGCGCCCATCGCGTAGATAAAGTCCCAGTTACTGGTGTGCGGCGCCCCAATCATCACACAGCGCTTGATGTCCTGGGATGGAGGAGCCACTACCGACCATTTTTGCCAATTGAACCAAGCGCGACATAACCGTGTAAACATAAACAAAACCAAGAGAGAAAAAGCGCTAGCTTAGCAAATCTATTTTTAGCGTGTAAGTTAGCCTTAACGTTCAACGATTGGAATATGCAGCTCGATTACCCGCGTGGGATTGTCCGGTGTGATTTTCTGCGGTGGATAGAGCTCAAAATCGGGCCGCTCTAGGTAGTCATAGCGCGACTTTGGCAACCAGCTACCCCAGATATACGCCAGTGTCGCCGGCAACTCTGACAGCGGCGCTCGGTGTTCAAACACAGCGTAGAGCTGCGCCGGAATCTCGCGGATAACCATAGTGTCTGGCACCTCGCTAAAGTCTTCCACCTCTACCGAGCAGACATAGCTAAAAGCAACCTCTGTAGTGTGCGAAGCGCCATTTTCACGGTAGTTTTCATAGAGGCCGAAGAAGCTCTTCCCCACGCGGTTTGGAATCTGTGAAGCCATGGGCATAAAAGCCGACCACAGCAGGCTCAAATTGAGATCCTCGTGGGTGTAGCGATTGACCACCCCGACTGTTTTAAGCGGACCGCGCGACTCGATACGCGGCTCGAGAGAAATCTGATCCAGATGCGACAGCGTGTGAGCGCTGAACTGCTCACGATAGAGCAAGCGGTAGGGATCTGCGCAGCGCCGGTACTGCCCGGGGCTCAGATTCAGATACTGTTTGAACGCCCGGCTAAACGCCGCCTGAGATTCAAACTGGCAGTCTAGCGCGATAGCTAAGATTGCATCCTGAGTGCGCAGTAGACGCTCGGCAGCCACCGTGAGGCGTCGTTTGCGCAAGTATTCTACCGGGCTATCGCCGACGATGGCGCGAAACATCCGGCTGTAATGATAGCTTGAGTAGTGTGCCGAGGCGGCAATATCCTCCAGGGTAATGGCCGCGTAAAGATGCTGTTCCATAAACTGGATACTGTTGAAAAACCTTTCCACACATAGCTCCTATGCTGCAGGTTGTCTCAGCAATTGTGCCACTTTGTCGCCCGCGGGCAAATCACGACCGATCAATTCGCCGCTGGACGCGTGCAACGCCAAGCCACTGAGCACCTTTTTCAGCACTTTTAACACCATGCGCCGCATCACCAGGGCGACCAGCAATCGGCCCAACACGCCGTATTTCACTTCAAAGGACATCGCCATTGAAATCCGACTGCTGCGCTCATCGATTGCGACGACTTTCATCTGTGCGAAAAAGCGCTTAAAAGGCATAGGGTGCTCAGTCAATTCTACCTCTAAGCTCTCCCCTTCGCGGTAGCCGACAATCTCCTCAACCGCGCTGGTACCATCGTGAAACGAACAGGCGCGCTTTGCGCCTAATCCCGTTTTAACATCGCCCAAAATGGGCGAGTGCTTCACGGTTGGAGAGAACTTCTCAATACTGGAAAAATCGCTTAATACACGCCAAACCTGCGCCGCTGGCACGTTAACATCAAGAGTTTGCTCTATTGTCTGCATCATTTCTTCCTCATTTCACTGTTGTATTGCAAACATCTTAGTGAGAGAAAGACAGTGTGTTTTGACCGTTTTTGCTCTTTTACACGGCGCTTACACAAGCGCGTTTTTCAATCGACGACTAGTACTTCACTGCCAAGTTTATCCTGTAAGTGATTGGCGAGATAAATCGACAGCATCTCGCCGTTAAACTGGCGCGGGACAGACAGTGGCTCGCTCGCAACGTGCAACACTTGGCGCAAGCCGCTGCGCTCTCGCTCGACGATGATAAAGCGCACCTCTTCATCTCGCGCTGCTGCTATCTTGAAATGCAGTGCCTGCGCACTCTGTGTAACTTCAAGTTGTACCTGCGGCATAGACGCTTGCTCAGCGGTATCACGGGGACCTAGGCACTCTAGTACCGGGCTGTCACACCCCCAGCGCGCACTCAGGGTAGCGTTGGGATCTGACATGTCAGCATCTTGCACAGCACGGTGAAAGAAATCACTCAGCCTCCCCTCACTATCAGTCAGAGCGAAACGCCGTAACAATGGCGGCTCACCCGGTAGCTGCGCGGCAAAGTCAAAAGTTGAGCAGTACACTCGCGGCGCCAGCTGAATCCGATTGTCTGCTTGAAACGCAGTAATCTCGGCGAAACGCGCATCGAACCCTGGTGTCGAAAAGGCGCCACTTCGCGCAGCAGTGCACTGTGTGGCATCCACCTCCACTTGGCGTGCGCAGTTGCGCAGCCCCGCGTTGACCTTGTGAATGCGCTTTTCAACGCGATCGCACGCCAGCTCTTGCAATACAGGTGCGAGTTCGCTCGTCTCAAGTGCCTTGCCCGCCGCCGCTAAATAGCGCTGACGCAGCGCCTGCCAAAGCGGCGTATCACCCTGAAAATAGTGGGTTAACGCTTGGCTGCGATCAGCGGAATACTGCGGCGCACTGATCGCTTCGATACGATTGCCAACCCGGCGATACATGAACATGCGGCGCAGTGTCGCGCCCTCGATCAACTGAGCATCAGAGAACAGCGAGCGCTGCAAATTGGCATGCTGTGCGGGAAAAGGGCCCTCTAAGCGATCGTACAAACCATTACCGCGCATATCTAACAAATAGAGTGCGTGTCCAGGTTCACCTGCATAGTTATAAATCAGGCCGCCATCCAGGGAATTGGCTTGGTTTAAGTCGACTGTATAGGAGACGTCCGCTGCGTTTCGGGTGCTAATCGTTGCGATAATTCGATCGATAAACGCCTTGGGATTGTCTTTATAGCGGATTGAATTTAAACCATTTTTATAGTTTATTGCGAGCCCATTTTGATAGGCGAAGACCCAGTGTAAAAA
>JBMZCU010000257.1:0-4940 GCA_049613705.1 Pseudomonadales bacterium
GCGAGTACCGCCAGGGCCAGGAGGCGACGATGTCGCTGCGCCCGGAGAAAATTTCGATCAATACCCCAGGTTTGGAGGTCACTCTACCCGGGAAAATCGTACATCGCACTTACATGGGGGGATACACCCACTACACCGTGCGCACAGGCGATGGCGCAGAGCTGCGGGTCTCTAAACGCAATACGATTAGCAACGATATCGAGTACGACATCGAGCAGGTTGTCGACATCGGCTTTAGTAAAGCGTCGGTGCGGGTGCTGTGCCAATGAGACGTCTGAGCTTTAACTTCTGGGGGCTCTTGCCCGCCTATGTAGTGATGGCGCTGCTGATGGTGCTGCCGCTGTTTATAATTTTCTTCGTTTCACTGATGAGCTCGGATCCCTACGGTGGTTATAAGGCGATCTTTTCGCTGGAGTCGTACATTCAAATTCTCTACACCGCCGATTGGGATGACAACCTAGTGTTGGATTTTCAGTATCTGTCGATCATCGGGCGCACGTTGGGGTTATCGTTTGTAACGGCCTTGCTCTGCCTGGTGATTAGCTTTCCTGTGGCCTATTACATCTCGCGCCAGAATCATCACGTCAAGACGCTACTGCTCTATCTGGTGACGCTGCCGTTTTGGGTCAGCATGGTAGTGCGGGTGTACGCTTGGGTGTTGATCTTGAGCGATGAGGGTGTGCTGGAACAGAGCTTGCGATTTTTCGGTTTGATCGGGGATATCGACAGCTTGCTCTACAGTAACAGCGCGATGATGGTCGGCATGATCTACAGCTATATTCCACTGATGATACTGCCGATCTACGCCAGCATTGAAAAGCTCGATCCGCGCTTAATGGAGGCTGCCGCCGACCTTTACAGCAGCCGTTTACAAACGCTGCGTCGGGTTATTCTGCCGCTGTGTAAACCGGGAATTGTCGCAGGATTTATTCTAGTGCTTGTGCCGTGCCTGGGCACTGTGCTCGAGCCTATGCTGCTCGGCGGTGGCAAAACCATGATGCTGGGCAATTTGATACAAAACCAGTTTGGAGTGGCGCGCAATTGGTCCTTCGGCGCGAGTCTCACTGTGGTGTTGCTGTGCATTGTACTGGCATTTTTGATGATGCAAGCGCGCCGTGCGGCGCTCAGGGAGGTCGCATGAAGTTTGTGCAAAACATAGTGCAAAAACAACGTCGCACACACGACGCAAAACACTATCCGGGCTTTGGCGCCGTGGGGCTACTGTTCTTCGCCTTTCTCTATCTGCCGATCTTGGTGATCGTGATCTACTCTTTCAACAGTAATCGCATTGTTTCAGTGTGGCAGGGCTTCTCCTGGCAGTGGTATGCCAGTGCGCTGCAAAACGATGGCCTGCTGAGTGCGCTGCGCGTCTCGTTTACGGTCGCGCTTTTCGCCACCGTGATTGCCACTGTTATTGCAGTTGCCGCGGCACTGGTTCTCTCGCGTGGGCGCGATGTTAAACACGCCAAGTTTTCTGAAGTCGTGATTAACCTGCCGCTGATGCTGCCTGAGATTGTCTTTGCGGTGGCCATACTGATTTTATTTTCTCAGTTGGGCTTACAGAGCGGCATGCTCAAATTGATCTTGGCCCATAGTGCCTTTTGTATTCCCTTTGCCTTTTTGCCGATTCGCGCTCGCTTGCAGGGCATGGATACAAACTTGGAGCAGGCGGCGCAGGATCTCTACGCCACACCTTGGGTTACTTTTCGCCGTGTCACACTGCCGCTGATTGCGCCCGGTATTTTTGCCGGCGCCATGCTGAGCTTTGTTATTTCGATGGATGATTTTATCACCAGCAACATTGTCTCCGGCGGTGGGGCAACGACTTTGCCAGTGTACATTTTCTCACTGGTCAAACAGGGCGTCTCGCCTGAGCTCAATGCAATCTCAACACTCATCATGACGGCTTCGCTACTGATCGCCACCCCTTGTTGGCTGATCTTAAAGCGCAGTCGATAGGAGCAGAGGCGATAGCACTATGCACTTGCGCAGACGAGGGCCAGAGGCCCTCACGCGGGCGTCTCCACACAGGCGCTGTGATGCTCAAGGCATCCATTAAACGATCGGTGAGATCGGTTTAATCAACGGGTAATAATCAATAACAAGAAGGAAAACCACTATGAAGCACATTGCAAAAACCAGTTTACTGGCACTGGGTATTTCACTGGCGGCCTCGTCGTCGGCTGTCGCTAAACAACTTAACCTCTATACTTGGGCGGAGGCGATCGATCCCAAGCTGATCGAGAAGTTCGAAGCCGAGACCGGCATAGATGTCACGTTGGACGGCTACACTTCCAACGAGGATTTACTCGCCAAATTAAAGTCTGGTAGCAGCGATTACGACGTGGTTTTCCCGAGTCAGCACTTCGTCAAAATTATGATTCAAGAAGGACTGCTGAAGAAGATCGACGCCAATCAAATGGCCGCGTTCAAGCAGGTCGATGAGAAGTGGAAGTACCAGTGGTGGGATGAAAAATCCGAGTACTCGATTCCCTTCGTCTACGGCACCGCAGGCTATGTGGTCAATCGCGATAAGTACAAGGGCCCTGCTAACTCTTGGAAGGAGTTCTTTGAACCCACGGGCAGTGCGGCGGGCAAGGTGGCAGTATTCAGTACCCCCGATGAGATTATCCCCGCAGCTCAGCTCTATTTAGGGATAGAGTTTTGCACTGAGGACAGTGGCGAAATGAAGCGCGTCTACGAACTGTTGAAAAAGCAGAAGCCGGATGTCGCTGTCTACAGTTCCGATAACATCAGTGCGCGTATTGCCAGTGGTGAAGTGACAATGCACAACTGGTGGGACGGCGATACCATGCGTGCGCGCAAGAACAGCAACGCACCGATTGAGTATGCCCAGCCTAAAGAGGGCTTGGTCGGCTGGTTGGATTCCATGGTGGTGCCTAAGGGGTCGCGCAATGTTGAAAATGCCAAGACCTTTATCAACTGGTTGAGCGAGAAGGACAATGCGACCATAGAGTATAACTACTACGCGCACTCTTCGGCCGTTGCCTTGGATGAGTCTAAGATGGTGCACAAGCCTGAGAACTCACCGGAAATCTATCCGACGGCGCCGATTAAGTTCAACCGTGCGTGTTCACCAGTCGCACAAAAGCTGGTAGATAAAGTGTGGACCCAGTTGCTGCGCTAAGTCGCGCCGCTGATTTTTGGGGTGTACTCGCACCCCAATCTCCTAGAGTTTCGCCTGAGCGCTGTCGCTCAGGGCGAGCATCTCACTGGCAATCTGCATGTTGGCAGCCGAGCCTGCCACCGCCTTGTGCGCATCTTGCAGCGCCAGCGCCACTTGATCGGCTATTTGGTGTAACCCCTCCAACTCGGTACGGGTTTTTTCCCCGATATCGGCACACGAGTGCATCAGTGTTTCGATTTCACGATTGGCTGCATCTGTAGTCTTTGCGAGGCTGCGCTCCTCACTGCCCCCGGCTGCGCTGTCTATGGTGTTGCGAATAAGTGTGATTTTCTCACGCAGCTTGGCCTCATTTTGCTGTAACTGCTGTAAATCTGCATTGATGTTGTTGGCATCTTGCTTGGAGTTTTGCGCCAAGCTTTTAATTTCGGTCGCGACCACGGCAAAGCCACGCCCTGCATCGCCGGCCCTTGCGGCTTCAATTGCAGCGTTGAGGGCCAGTAAGTTGGTTTGATCAGATGTACTGGTGATGGCGCTGGCAAGCTCTGCGATACTGTCGAGCTGATTGAGGAAGAGGCTCAGTTCTTCTTGTAGCTGGTCGGACGCAGTGGAGAACTGCTGGATCTCATGGTTTAGTGACTGAGCCTCACCGCACAAGCTGGAAAACCCCGTGTGTAACTGCTGTAGCGCTTGTGAATCGCTGTGCAGTGTCTCGTTGACACCGTTGAGCTGGGCGATAGAGTGCTGCACTGAATCTGCCAGTGCGCTGAAAAATAGCAGCCGCTCTTTGGAGGCGGTGTTGACTCGGGTCGCGTTTCCAAGCACCTGATCTGACAGCGCGCGCAGCTGGCTGAGTTCCGCCGCCGCAGAGGGGGCAGCCGTCGGCAGCTCAGTGGGCTGCTGCGTCTGGCGTGATCCACACGCTAGCGGAACGGTGAAAATAAGTACGGCGAGCAGGATAAGGTATGCTGAATGCGCTAAAGTGAAGGGTGTTGGCGTTGTGAGTGCACTTCCCAGCAGCATGATGAGCACCGTAAAGAGGCAGAGGCTGATGGCCCGGGAGGAGTACTTGCGTGTTGGCATGGTTTCAGTGTTCTCGAATGGATGACGTCATCGTTTAAGCGGGTGTTAATTTCGCGTTCATGATAGCGAAAATAACAGCCTAAGCAAGGGTGAATAGCCAGGCGTTACGTGGACGTGTTGCGCCGCAGCTGGAGGCTCTAGGGCCCGTGCGGATCATATCCAAAAAACGTTATATATCAATAAAAAAAGCGGACCTTATGGTCAAAAAAATTAAGTTGCTATTCATCCAATTTAGCTTTATGTTGAGCTTAATCTAGGAAATATTCTTAGGTTAAATTGCAGGTCTTTTCAGTTGTAAGGTTGAGCAATGGGTACAAGTAAAAAAGGGCGCTCAGCGCTCATTGGCGGATTGTTTGTAGCATTGGTAATCCTGCTACAAGGGTGTATGGAAAGTGAGCCGCAAAAGCACAGCTGGCAGCTGCAGTCCCAGGCGACGAAGAGCAGTTTAGACTTTCAAGAGCTTGAGAAGTTTGCCCAGCAGGTTTCTGTAATGAGTGCCGGGCGCCTCGAAATACAGGTTTACCCCAGCGGTGAAATTACTTCGGGGGCGGACATCTACACCGCGGTGAAAGACGGCCGCATCCAAATGGGTAACGGCTGGCCTAACTGGTGGTCTGGCAATAATCCCGCGTGGGCACTGCTCAATGCCGGCCCCTTTGATTTTATGAACATAGATGCCTCTATGATGTTCTTTTTGTCGGGACCCGGTGTG
>JBMZCU010000258.1:0-4913 GCA_049613705.1 Pseudomonadales bacterium
GCAAGCCTATGTAGCGATGGCGCAAGGTAAAGGTAAATACACCAGCAGCAGTGCGGTCGCGGCACTAGAGCAAGCTTATGCCCGCGATGAGAACGACGAATTTGTCAGCGCAACGGTAATTGAAGGGCTGGATGGGCGCGTGGTTGATGGCGACTCAGTGATTTGTTTTAACTTTCGCCCGGACCGTGCGCGCGAAATAACTCGCGCCTTTGTCGATCGCGATTTTACCGGGTTTGCCCGCGAACAGCGTATCGCGCTGTCCGACTATGTAATGTTGACTGAATACGCGGCAAGTATTGAAGCCAGTTGCGCCTATCCACCGCAGAAGATCAGCAATGATTTAGGTGAATATGTTTCCAGCCTCGGCAAAACACAGTTGCGTATCGCTGAAACGGAGAAGTACGCCCATGTCACATTTTTCTTTAATGGCGGTCAAGAAGAGGAATACCCAGGTGAAGAGCGTATTCTAGTGCCTTCGCCGGACGTTGCCACGTATGATTTGCAGCCTGAAATGAGTGCACCTGAAGTAACGCGAAAGCTCTGCGAGGCGATTCGTTCACGCAAGCACGATTTAATTGTGTGTAATTTCGCCAATCCCGACATGGTTGGACACACCGGCGTTTTTGATGCGGCAGTGCAGGCCGTTGAAGCTGTCGACAAAGCACTGGGTGAGGTTCTTCAAGCGCTGCGCGAAGTGGAGGGTGAAGCTCTGGTCACAGCTGATCACGGCAATGTTGAGATGATGCGTAATCCCGAAACGGGACAACCGCATACCTCGCACACCATTTTCCCGGTGGCACTGATTTACGATGGCCCGCGCAATGCCACACTCTCACTTAGTGATGGTGCGCTGTGTGATTTATCACCCACTCTGTTGCGCCTCATGGATTTGGCGCAGCCTGCGGAGATGACAGGGGTGTCACTTGTCGCTAACCCATAGGCGCCTGGTTGCACCACTAATTTGGCTGTTGTGCGCCCTGTGTGCGAACGGGGTGTACAGCGCCGATAAGGCGCAGAGTCAAAAGCAGCTTGAGAGTGTCAACCGGCAGCTCAAGCAGATGCAAGCACAGCTGGCGAGTCAGCGTAAAAAGCGCTCTGCACAAGAGCGCGCCCTGGTGCAGGCAGAGCAAAAAATTGCCGAACTCTCGGCGCAATTCGATGCGATTAACATCCAGCTGCAGCAAATCTCCGGGAGTTTAGATAAGTTCACTGCTGAGCGCAATGAGATTGCGGCGCAAATCAAAGTGCTGCGCACCAGCGTGGATGAGATTATTCGTCAGCGCTATAGAATGGGGGAGCAGGCGCCACTCAAGCTACTGCTCAGCCAGAGCGATCCGCAGAAAGTACAGCGCATGATGCGCTATTTCGACAGTATCCGAGCCGCGCAGCAGGCCAAGTTGAAAGCGTTCGAACAGCTTTTACTGCGTGCAGGGCAAAATAATGCCGATATCGACACCTCTCAAGCGGCCCTGCTAAAAGAGCGCAGTGCGCTGCAAGCAAAGCGCCAAAGCTTGCGCGAGCAGCGTGAGGTACGTGCGCAAGCGCTGCGGGCTCGCGATCGCAGCATTGAAAAAAATAAAAGCAAAATTAATAAGTTAATTGCGGATAAAAAACGTCTGAGCTCTGTCTTAGCGCGTATAGAAAAAATTATTCCCGCTTCGCGCGGTGTCGTTGATAACCGGCCTTTTAGCAAGCTTAAAGGCGCGTTGAGCTGGCCGATTAAAGGGCCTGTGAAACGCACCTTCGGCTCGGTTGAAAATGGTATTTCCTATGATGGCATCTTCATAGGTGCCTCGCAGGGTAAGCCTGTCAAAGCGGTGCACAGCGGTCACGTGGTGTTTGCAGATTGGCTGCGCAGTTACGGCCTGGTGATGATTATCGATCACGGTGGTGGCTATCTCACACTTTACGGACACAACGAGCAGCTTAAAAAGAAAGTCGGCGACAAGGTCAATTCAAAAGAAGTCATTGGACTTGTTGGCAGTAGCGGCGGAAATGCTCGTGCAGGACTGTACTTTGCGATACGCTACAAAGGCAAAACGACAAACCCAAGGCCCTGGTTGGGCAAACGCTGATCTAAAGGATATGACAATGGCGAGACGATTGATCACCACCGCAGCTGCCCTTTTTCTGGGGGTATCTTCGATAGCGCTGGCCGATGAGCAGGTGGGCTTTGACGAAAATAAGGCACTACCGCTTGCCGAATTGCGCCGCTTTAGTGAAGTGTTTGATCGCATTAAAGAAGCTTACGTGGAGCCGGTGTCCGATAAAAAGCTGCTTGAGGATGCCATTCGCGGCATGCTCTCAGGCTTAGATCCTCACTCTAGTTACTTGCTCCCAGAGGCGTTTAAAGAACTTCAGGTGCAGACATCTGGGCAGTTTGGCGGTGTTGGTATTGAGGTCAATCAAGACGATGGCATGATCCGGGTCATCACGCCGATTGATGATACCCCCGCCATGCGCGCAGGTATTAAACCTGGCGATTTGATTGTCAAAATAGATGGCAAGGCAGTGCAGAGTATTGGCTTGGAGGGGGCGATTGCAATGATGCGTGGCAAGCCGGGCTCTCCGATCGTGCTGAGTATCGTGCGCGATGCAGCGCAAGCGCCATTTGATATCACAATCAAGCGCGACATTATTCGTATCACCAGTGTGCGCAGCAAGATGCTTTCTGAAGGTGTCGGCTATGTGCGCATCACTCAATTTCAGCATCATACGGGGCGTGATCTGGCAAAAGAGCTCAAGCGCTTAAGCGATGAGGAGCCGCTACAGGGGCTCGTATTGGATTTGCGTAACAACCCTGGCGGGGTGCTCAGTGGCGCAGTCGAGGTGACCGATGCATTTGTCAATCAAGGGGTCATTGTCTCTACAAAGGGGCGTTTAGCGAATTCGCGTACAACGTACCAGGCAACGGCTGCGATGAAGGTCGATGATATCCCATTAGTGGTGCTGATTAATGGAGGCTCAGCCTCGGCCTCTGAAATAGTGGCGGGGGCGTTACAGGATCGAAACCGCGCGATCATCATGGGCACTGCCAGTTTTGGCAAGGGGTCGGTGCAAACCGTACTGCAGCTCTCGCAAGATCGCGGCGTTAAACTGACCACCGCACGCTATTACACGCCCCTGGGGCGCTCTATTCAGGCCAAGGGGATAGAGCCTGATATTCTGGTCGAAGAGGCCAGCGTGAAATCGCTCAAGCGTGAAGACTTTCTCAAAGAGCAGGATCTCAATGGTCATCTGAGTAATGACCAGCAGGAGGAGGGTCGAAATACGGTATCTGATCTTGCCGAGCAGGACTTTCAGCTCTATGAGGCGCTCAACTTGATCAAGGGCCTAGTTATCGTGCGCAAAGGCAGCTCTAAGACAGGCTGATAAATTATGTCCGCGCGCCTTATCATTTGTTTAATAAGGCGCTATGATGCGCAGCCTCTATCGGGTAAAGCGTTCCAAATTGATGATTTTTAGAGCTTGTCTAGCGGTGTGTTTAACGCTGCTCCCCTTCACTCACAGCCACGCAGAGCATGCGTCGGTGCCTGTTGCTAAGCTTGCGCTGGTGATCGATGACATGGGGCATAATGTGGCGCTAAACCGCGCTGTGCTGCAGTTGTCTGGTGATATCAGTTTTGCCTTTTTACCGCATGCACGCTATTCCAAGCGCATGGCCATTGCGGCTAAAGCGCTTGAGCGGGATATACTACTACACGCGCCTATGGAAAATTTCGCCCAGCTTTCACTGGGTCCCGGTGGTCTGACAACGCGTCAAAGCCAAGGGGAGTTTAAGGCGGTGCTGGCGCGTAATATCGAGGCTATTCCCTATATTCGCGGCGTTAATAATCACACAGGTAGCAAGCTGACCAGTCAGTCGCTGCAAATGCAGTGGACGATGCAAGTGTTGGCTGAGCGGGAGCTGTTTTTTTTAGACAGCCGCACGAGTGCTAAGAGTGTTGCAGCGGCAGAGGCGCGCAAGGCGGGTATCCCAGTGTTGGTGCGCGATGTGTTCCTCGATCACAGCGCTTCACCTAAAGACATGGCGCGCGAGTTTGAGCGTGCAATCACCATCGCCACTAAACACGGTAAGGCAGTGCTTATAGCGCACCCGCGCAAAGCGACAGTGGCCTTTTTGCAGCGACATTTAGCGCAGGTTGAGGCGCGCGGTGTACGCTTGGTTTCTCTAAGTACATTGCTGCAGGCGGTAAAGGCGCCAGTCGTTGTTGCTGCAAGTGATAAAAAGGTGGAAGCGCTACCGTAAAAATCTTACGGACGTCGGAACTATTTGCAAACGGCTAAGTCCATTCATTCGCGCGGTTATGTGCTCTACAGCGTCAGCGCGATAAAACACTATTATATAAAGAGAATACTACCTTGTTGGCACCGCTTGTACGCAAACACTTAGCCTTGGCACTGCTGCTCACGCTGCTGTGTAGCTGGTTTGCGCACAGTGTCAGTCAAGTGGTGATGCCTGTTGCGCAAGAGAGCGCATTGCTCGCTGAAGAGGCCACTGCTGACTATCACGCCAAGAGTACCGGCGATCACTTTCACAGTGCAGGATCTGCCGATCACGTTCACGATACGCTGCAATTGCCACTGAACATTGAGCTCAGTGCTGTTCGCGAGGCTGATGGTATATGGCCTTGGCGTACGTCTTATTTATACCCCACCCCCTCAAGGCTTGACCGCCCGCCTAGCAGACTCATTTAACTTTCTGATGCTTTTTCGCCAGGAGCACGCTTCTGGTGTATGCCTGCGCGCGCTATGTAAGGTGCGCGTGCAGAGTTCAATCTTTGATTGCTGATTTATGCCGGAGATAACTTCGGCTCAGGAAATGTTTATGACGTTTAATTGGTTGCCTTTAACAGGGGGGCGGCGCTGTGTTTTTTGGGGCTGTATCCTTTTATTACTCAGCGTAAGTATCG
>JBMZCU010000259.1:0-4910 GCA_049613705.1 Pseudomonadales bacterium
GAAACTATTTCATCGCCAGGTTAATAGCAGCCTGTAGCGCAATTGCACTACAGGCTGTTTTGTTTCTGCCCTATACTCAGAGCTCAATGTGTTAACGACAGTACTATGCCTGACGCCATCCAAAGCTATCTACAAGATGTTACCAGCCTCTTCTCCAATTCGCAGCAGCGACTGTACTGGGGCTATTTACTGTGCGCTCTAGGGGTAGCTGTTAGCTACAGCCTCTATCTTAAGTTTCAAAAAAACAGCACAAGCACAAGTGGGCTATTATCCAGCTTAAAGGCCTTTGTTTCATCATCAGCACTTGCCGACTACAAAATCATCCTGATCAACAAAGCGATTTTTCTGAGTATCGCGCCACTACTGGTGACCAAGCTGGCTATCGCCACGGCGCTGTTCGAGGCCTTGCATCAAGTGTTTGACGGGCGTATCGCCCTCTTCCCCTCACTGCCGCAGTGGGCTGTTATTACTCTTTTTACGCTCTTTGTCTTTATCTTTGACGACTTCATGCGCTTTTTCTGCCATCGCCTGATGCACAAACTAAGCTGGCTCTGGTTATTTCATCAAACTCACCATAGCGCGACATCACTTACCCCACTGACGGTATTGCGCACCCACCCGGTGGAAGGCGTTATATTCGCTCTGAGAAGCGCACTGGTTCAAGGCATCAGTATTGCGCTTTTTGTCTACTTCTTTGCCGAGCGTGTCGACCTTTTTACCGTGCTAAACGTCAACATCGCACTTTTTGTCTTTAATGTCGCCGGCTCAAATTTGCGCCACTCCCACGTGCGGCTATGCTATTGGCCATGGCTTGAAAAGTGGCTAATTTCACCGGCTCAACACCAGCTCCATCACTCGACCAACCCCAAGCATTTCGACAGTAATTACGGCGCCGTTTTGGCTATTTGGGACCGTTGCTTCGACTCTCTTATCTACAGTAAAAACAACGATGTCACACAATTTGGCTTGAGCAATCGCGCTGAGGACCGAGTACAAACCTTATCTGCGCTCTACGTAAAACCGCTATTTCAATGCTATCGAAAACTGCGCCGTGTGATGGCACCTAAAAGCAGCAAGCCGACGGTCGAGCATTCACTTGACTAGACGTTTCCCAGAAGAGCCTCTTCCATGGCGACACACTGATCGCAATGCAGATATCGCTGAAAAACATAAAAAAGCTACTCACATCAAGAAACTTTCTTAAAGCCTAGCTTTCGATATACAAATCATAACTATTATCATTTATACTTGGCATCACTTTGCCATCCAGCCATGAGAGAGAAAAATGTCACTCACAAGTCGCGTTATCACGGTCGCTTTTTCAGCGCTATCTATTGCTTTCACTTCAGGTGTTCACGCCTCTGGCGATGTAAACGTCTACTCTGCGCGCAAGGAAGCTCTCATCAAGCCACTGCTGGATAAGTTCGAGCAGCAGAGCAATATCAATGTCAATTTAATCACAGGTAAGGCGGATGCCCTCTTACAGCGCCTAAAAATTGAAGGTAAAGCAAGCCCCGCTGACATCTTTATCACTGTTGATGCTGGTCGTCTCCAGCGAGCCAAAGAAGCGGGTGTACTGCAACCTATTGAGAATGCAGTGTTGGCTCAACGTATACCGGCCAACCTACGTGATGGTGACAATCTTTGGTTCAGTCTTTCTCAGCGTGCACGCACAATTTTCTACGCCAAGGACAAGGTAAACACCAACGAACTTTCTAGCTACCAAGATCTGGCTACCCCTAAGTGGAAAGGCAAATTGTGCTTGCGCAGCTCTAACAACATTTACAACCAATCACTTGTGGCCTCAATGATTGAGAACATCGGCGCAGAAAAAACACAAGCTTGGATCGAAGGCATGATGAGTAACTTAGTCAAGCCACCCTTTGGTGGTGATACGGACCTACTCCGCGCGGTAGCTGCAGGTGTCTGTGATGTTACAATCGCAAACACATACTACTACGGGCGCCTGCTGAACAGTGATGCTGCTAAAGATAAAGATGTGACAGAGCGCGTCGGCCTTTTCTGGGCAAACCAGACCGAACAGGGCGTGCACATGAACGTCAGCGGTGCAGGTATTACGAAGTCATCTAAGCACAAAGATAATGCGATCAAGTTACTCGAGTTTCTAACTTCTGCAGAATCTCAAGCGTGGTATGCCGCCGTAAACAGCGAATTCCCAGTATTAGCGGATGCTCAAGTATCAGATAACCTACGTAGCTTTGGCGCCTACATCGCTGACCCCATCGCCCTTAACAAGCTCGGCGAAAACAACCGCCAAGCAGTAGAGATAATGGATAGAGCAGGTTGGAAATAAGGCGGACAGTAGAGCCGTAGGCTTCTACGGCTCATCCTTTTATTACCATGAAACTGCTCACCCAGCTAAAGCAGCTCGACGTTCTTAGGATTAGCGCTCTGAGTATTGCGCTGACTCTGTCTCTACCGCTGCTTGTTATTCTAAGCTCAGTTTTTATTGCTGACAGTAGCGTCTGGCAGCATCTAGCCGCAACTGTGCTACCCGATTATATCAGCAGCTCACTCTTCCTAATGCTGGGGGTAAGCGTAGGCACATTGTGTATAGGTGTCCCCTGTGCATGGTTTACCAGCGTCTGCGAGTTTCGCGGCAAGAAGTTTCTCACTTGGGCCCTACTGCTCCCTCTCGCTTTTCCCGCTTATATCATCGCCTACACGTATACGGGACTACTGGATTTCGCAGGCCCTGTGCAAAGCGCTATCCGCCAGTGGACAGGCTTGCTCTATGGAGAGTACTGGTTTTTTGAGATTCGCTCCCTAGGTGGGGCAATCGCGATGCTCACCCTCGTACTTTATCCCTATGTCTACCTAATGGCACGAGCAGCGTTTTTAGCGCAGTCTCGCAATTCGCTGGAAGTGTGCCGCACCTTGGGCTGCAGTAGAGGCCGCGCTTTTTTCAAGTTATCGATACCCATGGCGCGGCCCGCTATTATCACGGGACTCACCTTAGCACTAATGGAGACCCTGGCCGATTTTGGTACGGTACAGTTCTTTGGGGTTAACACGTTTACCACGGGGATTTATCGCACATTTTACGGCTTTGGCGATGCCGCTGCCGCTTCACAGCTAGCCTCTATGCTGCTGACATTTGTCGCGATACTGATTGTGCTCGAGCGCTATTCAAGACGCCAAAACCGTTATCACAGCAACAGTGAAAACAACACGGCACCGGAACTTATTAAACTCAACACTCTGCACAGCACACTGGTGGTACTCTTTTGTGCGCTGCCGCTGGCGTTAGGTTTTATTATTCCCGCGGTGGTTCTCGGGTATTGGGCCTTTACCCAAGCCGCTTTTGAAGGTGCCGATTTCTTAGCCTTGGCTTGGAATTCACTTTACCTCGCCTTCGCCGCTGCTTTTATTGCAGTCTGCCTCGCCTTAATGCTGGCCTATGCTAAACGCCTTAATACCGGTGCAGCCGTAAAACACTCTATCAGCGTCTCTAGTATGGGTTACGCCCTCCCAGGTACTATCATTGCCATAGGTATTATCATTCCGCTGGCCTGGGTCGATCACCAGCTCATTGAGTTTGCGACACGCTATTTTGAAATGGATTTGGGCCTCATTTTCTCGGGTAGCCTGTTTGCGCTTCTTTTTGCCTACACGGTACGCTTTTTAGCAGTCTCGCTCGGCGCGGTGCAAGACGGTTTGCAAAAGATTAAGCCCAATATAGACAGTGCAGCCAAATCTCTCGGGCACAGTAACCGCAGCATCTTAAAGAACATTCATTTACCTCTAATGAAAGGCTCTGTACTCACTGCACTTTTGATTGTCTTTGTGGACGTACTTAAAGAACTACCGGCAACGCTAATATTACGCCCATTTAATTTTAATACGCTGGCAGTTCATGCCTATGAGTTAGCGTCTGATGAGCGCTTGATCGATGCTGCGCCCGCCTCTTTAATGATAGTGATCGTCGGCATCATACCTGTTATTCTTTTGAGTCGCTCTATCTCACAAGCTAAATCATCGACATATGCCAAGGGCAAGTAATCACTATGAACTTCGCACAACAGATCACTCAAAGCGCCCTATTACACTTAGATAAACTCAGTGCTGGTTACGACGGCACTACGATTGTTCACAGCGCATCGATAGAGCTTGCCCCCGGCGAGATCGGCTGTCTGTTAGGACCTAGTGGCTGCGGGAAGTCGACCCTACTGCGTACAATTGCAGGCTTTGAAAATGCACTTGACGGGCTTATTACGCTCAATGGTAGCAGTATTTCAAATAAAGACTATACGCTGCCCCCTGAACAGCGCTCTATCGGCATGGTGTTTCAAGATGTCGCGCTTTTTCCGCACTTAAGCGTTCAGCAGAATATCTGCTTTGGTATCCAGCATTTGAGCAAGCAAGCGCAAACTGAGCGCGTTACGCAGTTACTCGAGCTCATTGAATTACAAGAGGTGGCACACTACTTCCCGCACCAACTCTCCGGTGGGCAGCAACAGCGTATCGCTCTGGCCAGAGCCCTTGCCCCTAAGCCTAAGCTCATTTTGCTCGATGAACCCTTTTCCGGACTAGATGCCAAACTGCGCGAAACACTTGTCCCTCATGTTCGCCAAGTATTAAAACAAGAAGGTGTTGGCGCATTGATGGTCAGCCACGACCAACACGAAGCATTTGCCATTGCCGATAAGGTCGCTGTGATGAACAAAGGTGTCATCCAGCAATGGGATACCGCCTACAACATATATCACAACCCCAAAACACGTTTTGTCGCTACCTTTATTGGCCGCAGTAAATTCCTCAAGGCTAGAACGCTCTGCCATGAATGCATTGATACAGCACTTGGAAAACTGGCATCACATAAGGCTCACGGTTTTGAAGCTGGGGAGAGCGTCGATGTTTTAGTTCGCCTAGATGATGTTAAGCACGAC
>JBMZCU010000260.1:0-4898 GCA_049613705.1 Pseudomonadales bacterium
TCCCCTGAGACATGGTCTGGGCGCCCTGCTCTGCATTTTGCTGCAGTTTTTCGATCAACCCTTGAATTTCAAATGTCGCATCGCTGGTGTTTTTCGCAAGTTGGCGCACCTCATCGGCTACCACTGCAAATCCTCGCCCCTGGTCGCCAGCGCGCGCCGCTTCTATCGCGGCGTTGAGTGCCAGTAGGTTGGTCTGCTCGGCGATACCTCGAATCACATTCAAGATCTTGCCGATATCGTCACTGTCGGTCTTGAGGAGTACCATCGCTCCCTCTGCAATTTTCATGGTTTCTGAAAGTTGCGAGATTTTTTCGACAGAGGCATTTACTCCCGTCATGCAAAGCTGCACCGCATGCTCGGCGGACTTCGCATTGTCTACTGCCTGTGTTGTGCTCTGGGCAACTTCTTGGAACATTCTTGCGAGGCTATCGGTCTCTTCGACGATTTGTCCAGAGATCAGCTCTTGTTGCTCGAGGGAGCTGCGTGTTTTAAGTGACGTGCTCTTCATTGAATTCGCACTGCCTTCAATGTGCACACTGGCACTGCTCATATCACGTACATTTTGATTGAGCGAATCGACTAACGCGTTGACGTTCAAAATCAGGGCTCTCAATTCTCCGACAGCATTGCCCGGCTCAACGTTTGCGGTTAAATCATTGTCCGTTATCTGTTTGACGCCATGCACAAACTGGCCTAGTGGCTTAATAATCCAACGGCGCAGTAAGTAGATAATCGCTAAGCTGAGCAGCAGGGCCACGATGCAGATGAACCAGACTAGTTTAGGGATTGTCTCAGCGTGGCTTTTAGCGAGCTCGGCTCTGGCTTGCACTTCATCGAGGCGGCCCATTTGATCACTGGACACTTTCGCGCGCATGGCCTCTACAGAGTGCGTGATCTCAATAGAGACTTCGGGGATCACGCTCAGCGCTGTGCCCAGTTGTGCTAGGCTCTCACTGAGACGTACTGCAAGGTCTCGGTTTGCAGCATTGGCCGATGTGACAAGCTCAATCGACTGCAACAGCACTTTGTCGCCAGCTTTGCCGCTCTCTTCCTGTACGATAATCAGCTGCTTAGATTCGTTGGTCAGCTCTAGAGATTTAAGAATGGCCTGTTGCGCCACATTTTGAACCCCGGTGCTGATTTGCTTAGCTAAACTGACGATCTCTTCTGCTTTAGCGATAATCTTTACGCTTTCACGGGTGCGATCACTCGGCAAGTACAGCTTGTCGAACTTGCGGATTGCACTGCGCAGTGGGCGCAACTTCTTCTTTAGCGCGACCAAGTTTTTGCGCGTTTCCTGGTCGATAGACACTTGGTTTAATGTCTTGGTGACTTTTGAAAGTTCTCGGAACAGTGCTTTAATACTGGTATTGGCGGCTTTTAAGCTGTCGGGCTTTTGATTCATCATCTGGAAGAAGTTGATTAACGTCAGCATGCTCTGGCTATCGATAGTTTGCGCAGAGAGGACGAGTTCGTGCAGCGGCCCCGTGATTTGCTTTAAGTTGTTCTCAATTTGCGCGGTCGCCTTGTTGATCACCACGAGACTTTTATTGCGTTCTGCACCAATTTTTTCTAACTGGTGCAATGCACTGTCAATATCTTCACTGGATTTCTGGTTGGCTTGTAATCCTTTTTCCAGGCCACCTAGCTTAGCGTATGCCTGTTCAGCTTCAGCCAATTTATCAACTTGTGTGGTTAATCCGGTCAGGCTTTGGATGCCCTCACCTAGCCCCTGCTGTACGCTTTCAATTTCAGAGCGCAAAAAGTCCAAGTCGCTACTAAGATTGGATGTGCCTACCACCGAATAGGCACCGAGTATTAAGAGCAGTGCTGTAACTGCGTAAATTGCCGACTGTATAAAGAAACCAATAGTGTACTTTTTATTATTCATAGACCTTCCTGTAATGCTGTCGAATTGTCTTTGCTACTGGCGGGTAAGCTTGCCAGATTATTATTATGTATCGGCCGCATAGCCTGTGGTTACACTGCTATATTGCGCACTCTTTACTTTACCTAAAATGAAGTTAAATTCGTTTGCAGTGAACAACTTTGTTAAAATGGCGCCTGTTGCAGTTGTCCGTTCCTGCACCATAGCACACAGGTGCCAACAAAGGGTGTGAACTGGCGCTATCAATTTGAAAAAAATAACTTTATTGATTTAAACCAGCGTTTGAAGAAATCGCTACTTAGCCGTACCATTATTTCAAATGCTGACTGAAAAAGACTAATACTGACGAGCACAGAGACCGCCGATGATAAAAGTAATTATTGAAAGACGAATAGCCGACGACCTTGCCGAGTTCTATGAAAAAGTGGCCCGTGAAACACTGCGCCAAGCAACGCAAGCCCCAGGTTTTATCTCAGGAGAATCCCTGCACAATGCCAGTGATGACAATCATCGTGTTGTCATCGCGGTGTATCGCAGCCAACTTGACTGGCAGCGTTGGCACGTGAGTGAGGAGCGTCGTGCAATTACGGCAAAATTGAAGCCGCTGCTGCAAACTGAAGAAAAAATCACGATTCTTCAGGAATAGACAATGACGTTGTTAGCCACTGAACACTGCACCCTTAGCTACACTAAAAGTGCGGCTGCAACTGCACAAGAGTGCAAGCAGTGGCTACAACAATTGCCCGATTGGGTGATTGAACCCCATGAAGGGCAAGGTAAGCTCTGTCTTCATTTCGCTCTGCACAGCTACGCTCAAGGTGTAGATGTGATCGCGCAAATAGCCGCCTTGGCCGATGCTGAACAGCACCATCCCGACATCGTTTATCGCTATGGTTCACTTTCAATATACTGGTGGACACATCACTGCCGGGCACTGCACAAGAATGATTTCATCATGGCAGCTAAAGTGTCTGCGCTGTTAAATCAAGGGTTATGAGCCACACACAATCGTAGAGCGCCCCTGCTCTTTGGCTTGATAGAGACGCTGGTCTGCGAGTTTAAAGATTGTCTGCCATTCCTCGCCGTTACCTTCACTTGAGTGAGCGACTCCCAAGCTCAGTGACAGCTGATTAAAGGCTGATTTTTCGTGTTTGATATCAAACTTCTCGATGATGAGCTGAATCCGCTTAGCCACTTTAACAGCCTGATCGAGAGAGCTGCCCACGAGCAAAATTAAGAACTCCTCACCACCGTAGCGCACGGCGATATCATCATCGCTGCGCAGCGATTCTTTAATTGCCAGTGCCACCTTCGTGAGACAGACGTCCCCTTCCGCGTGACCATAGAAATCGTTGAACGCTTTGAACCAGTCAATATCGGCGACAATCAAGGCGTAACTGTCAATTGCGTTACTCTCTAAGACAGCGTCGAGTTTGCGTCTGTTGTAAAGGCCGGTTAGCGTATCTGTGTGCGACTCGTCTTTGACAACCTCCAGCGATTTGAGCAACTTGGCCTCTTTTTTAACTTCATTGGTGATGTCGGTTAAGAGCGCTAAAGTACTCGCTTTACCGTTCCAATCTATATCTGTGGCGAAGAAGCGGAAATAATAGGGCCCCACTTTTAGCCTGTCCTTGTACTGCAGTGTACTCAGCGCCATCAACAGATTGTGAGACACAACCTCAGGGCTGATGAACGAGCTGATATCCAACATTTGGCTGCAATATTCATTGGTAAAGACGATTTGATCGTTTTGGTAGATGATAACGGCCTGGTTAGAGTTTTGAATAATCAACTGCAATTGTTTGTTATTTTCTTTGATTTCAGCTGTTTGTCGCTCATTTCGCAGAATGTATTTCATAATAGACTGCGCAATTTGGCTGATCTCGGTCCGCCCTTTTGCCTCTTTGAGTAAGGCTTCTTGGTTCTCTTTTGCTCCTATGCTGTTGGCAATGTGGATAAGGCGCTTGGAAACCTTGCGGTGAATGAGGATCATCACGATGCAGGTGAAAAGAGAGGCCAGCAGCACACAACCAATCAAGATACTACTAAATTGGCTTGCATCTTCACGCAGTATACCGGCACGTTGATCAAGCAGGCGTTTGGTCTCTAAAAACTTGTATTGCACTGCGATGTTTAACTGATCGACAATCACGCTGGTTTGGGTCGCAAGTGCAGAGAGGTCAGCCTCTATTTTGTGCATTTGTTCAAGGTAGAAAATAATGCCCTTGTCAGCACTGTTGATGGTATTGACGAATGTGGGGTGTTGCGCATCAATTTGCACAAACTGGCTTATGATTTGTTTAATCCGATTCTTTTTTTGTTTGAACTGAAAAATGGTCACTTGATCGGGAAGTGATCGCGCGAGTACATAGAGCTGGTTGAGCTCTCGGTGAGCATGGGACAAGCCGTCTTGGTTTATTTTAATTGCCTCTAGATAGGCTATATCCAGCACATTGATCGCGCGAATAATTTCTTTTTTCAATACCAGATAGCGGTTAATTTCCGAGCTGTGCAGCTCGATAATTGGCATCAGCTCTGTGGTAAGCAGTACCAGAGATTTTTGCTGACTATCTGGCTGTAAGTCATTTATTACTTTAAGAATTTGCTTTAATCTATCCGTAACTTCACGGGTCAGTATACGGTTTTCAACGGCGTTCTTGACACTGGAAATGCGGTTCATTTCACGGTGTAGGTCTTTAACCGCGGCATTGAGCTCTGAGGCTCTGTCTAGCTCGGGCATCAAAAACTGAGTCACCATGGCAGACTGGCCTTTAAACTGGTTGACCATCCAAAAGGATAAGCTTGCCAGAGAGACCAGAGAAAACAGCACAATCAGCATGCCGATGTTTATTCGCACCGAAATTCGGTGCAGCCAATTAACTTTCATCTGCTGCCATATCTACCATGCGCCCCAATTCGGGAGGCTCTATGTGTTTTAATTTGGCGAAATACTCCGCCACGATATGCCAAATACGCTGTCTTTCCAGAATACTGTTCTTGGGCTTTTTCT
>JBMZCU010000261.1:0-4857 GCA_049613705.1 Pseudomonadales bacterium
GTTGATTTTGTCGGCGCCTATGGTTTGTACGCTGGCGTGTTTTTTGAGCCAGTTAATGTTCTCGATATCGCCGCCAATCATGGCGACACCCGCACCGGCAAAAGTGATTTTAGAAGTCGAGCCAATGACGAAGACGCGGCTGTTGTTGCCGGCCTGCTGACAGGCGGTAAGAATGTTGTCCAGCTGGTCGTGTTCAGCGTACAGGTGGTGCGTAACGTAGGCATTGTCCCACATAATCGTGAAGTCAGCTGCTGCGCACGCCATGGTGGCAAAACGCTCAACTGCCGCTGGGCTTAACGTGCTGCCTGTCGGGTTGCTGTACTTAGGTACTAACCAAATCCCCTTGATCGCTTCATCGTTTGCGACCAGTGCTTCGATTTGATCCATATCTGGATCACCGCTGGGTAGCATGTCGATGGTGATCATTTCGATCCCAAAATGCTCGCAAATCGCAAAGTGGCGGTCGTAGCCAGGTGAAGGGCAGAGGAACTTGACCGTTTCAAGCGTCGACCAAGGCTGCGTCGAGCGCGCCGCTCCATGGCTCATGCAGCGTGCAATAATATCGTGCATAAGGCCTAGGCTAGTGTTGCCACCGATAAAAATTTCGCTGGTTTGCACACCTAAAAGCGGAGCAAATAGAGCTTTGGCTTCAGGTATTCCATCTAGGCCACCGTAATTGCGACAGTCAACGCCATCGACGCTTTTGTATTCGTCGGCGCTAATAATATTCAACATGTCACCGGCAAGGTCTAACTGCTCAGAACAGGGTTTTCCGCGGGTCATATCTAGCGATAGGTTCATTGCTTGAAATTCGCGGTAGCGTTGTTCGAGTTGCGGGGCGTTAGCGGCGAGCGCGCTCAGGTCTATACCTGGATGTGACATTGTGATCTCCAAACACGAGGGTAGTTATAGTTTTAAGCAGGTAGCAAGCGAAAAAATGAGGCCGCTACGGCTTAATGTGCAGCTTAATAGCGACTGGATTATGATCTATTTTTGTAGGCAGGGCTATAGCTTAACGGCCCTGATATGTAGAAAAAACCGTCTGTTACACTGCCAGTGTCCGATGTGGTGCAAGCCGGTATCAAAGGTGGTGCATTCGCACTGTTTTGGGGCGCTAGGGCCTTACGCATAAAGTGCGCAGAGCTTGCCCATTTCAACAATTGGCATTGAATGCGTGGGTTACGCCATCGGTATGGGCAACACCACCGCATTGGCGATATTAGTGAGTCCCGCTAATGGCCCTAACGCGCAAAGTGACTGGCTGTATCTCACCGTTTTCGTACAACAGTTCTAAAGAGAGTGACTCGCCAACGGTTAATGCTTTGGTGAGTCCCATTAGCATGATGTGGTACCCGCCAGGGGCGAGTGTTTGTGATGCTCCTGGGGGGAGTGTTAGGCCTTCGAGTTTACGCATCTGCATCACGCCGTCTTGCATAGAGCTTAGATGCACTTCGATATTGCGACTCCAGTCACTGCGTCCACCGACGAGCGTCTGCCCCTGTGAGCTTGCGTTGTGCAGTTGCATAAACGCTGCAGAAACTTTTTGCCCAGGGGGTGTTGCCCGCGCGTAAGCATCGCTAATCTCAAGCTCTGCACTGGCGATGTGAGAAAAGAGACTTAGAGCAAGGGCTGATAGAGCATTGCGCATAATGATTCCTTATTGAAGATGAGGGGCTAATTTGGTTGCCAGCTCGGTAGTGATGCTGCCGTGACTGACGGTATCCGCAAACTTTCCCTGTTTGTCGATGATGTAGAGTCTCGAGGTGTGATCGACAGTGTAGCCCATCGCCGATTCTGCCTGCTGAGTAATCCGGTAGTAGGCGCCGTAGCGCTTGACGAGTGCATCTATATTCTCTTTGTTATCAGTGCCTGAAATCAGGCGCGGATAGAAGTACTGGCCGTACTGCTGCAAGTTATCCAACGTGTCGCGCTCAGGATCGACGCTGATGAAGACAGGCTGAATTTGCGCCTGCTGCTCTTCTGACAGCGTTTTGAGCACGGCCGTTGTCATGGCAAGCGCCGTCGGGCAGACATCTGGGCAGTTGGCAAAGCCGAAATAGAGCACCACAATTTTGTTGCGATGATCCGCGAGCTTGAAGGGGCCCTTAGCGGTGTTGATCGTAAAATCGCCGCCCAGTGCTTGGGTCTTTAAACTCTGGGCGGGGAATTGAAAGAAGGTGACATAGCCGAGCATGCCGGCAAACACAGCAGCGGCGGCTAACAGGGGGATGAAAAAAGGGCTGCGGGTAAATTTCATAACAGGCTCTACAAATTGAAAGTGAAACTAAAGCGCTCGCTTTGACCGTTGCGCTCAATGGTTAGATCAGCTTGCCACAGCATAGTGCCCGTGGTGCACAGCGGCAGCTCGATGCCACTGCTCAGCGGTTCGCGCTGCGCGGCGCGTGCAAAGCTAAATTGGTTGATACCCATGTACATGTCCGCACCCTGAAAGCTGATTTGTGCACGCTCTATACTGTTATCACTGTGCAGAGTCAGCGAGTTGGGCTGCATCACTTTCAGCGCACTTTCCAGGGAGAGTTCGATATCGCCGTTTTCGCTGCGCAATGTGCAGTGCTGAGAGAGAATATCGCAGACCTGCTGGTTGGAGGGCGCCTGCAGGGATGTCTGCTGCGAGCTCAACGCGTATAGACCGGATGCCGCAACAAGCACAGTGGCAAACAACAATGCGCGGGTGGTTTTTTTCACGTTATCAGAGCTCCGACGTTAAAGTGTGGCTATTTTGCCAGAGCGCAAGCTAATTACAATCGAGTCTGACGTTTAGTCTCTGTGTTTTGTTCACTGGTTGTACTAGTCTTACTTTGTTTGCGTTTGATCAAGTGTTGGCGGGTGTAGTGTGCTGTCTATACATCATGACAATGCGCGCCAATGTTCAAGCTATTCTAAGAGGGTAAATTCCAGTTTCAGATTACGATTTAGCCTTGTTTCATTACCCACTCGGGCTGTTTTACACTGAAATCTAACAGCGGGAGGATCTATGAAACGTGAATCAGACATCCGTTATCACTACAGTGTCGATCAGTTGCTCTGGCGTATAGAGCGTGGGATTGAGGCCTTAGGGCTAACGCGAAATCAACTCAGTGTCGCCGATCTCGCACCGGTCGATGAATTTCATATTGGCGGTCGCACCGCTAGCGAGCATCTTTTTAACCAGCTGTCGCTAAAGCCTGAACAGCACTGGCTGGATATAGGTTGCGGTTTGGGCGGGGCGGCGAGATTTGTCGGCGAAACCTATCGCTGCCAAGTCAGTGGCATTGACCTGACGGACGATTATCTCACTGTTGCCAAAGCGCTTAGCAGCTGGGTTGAGTTAGATGCAGCGCTGAGCTTTTGCCGGGGCAGTGCGCTGCAGATGCCCTATGACGCTGCCTCTTTTGAGGGTGCTTACATGTTGCATGTAGGCATGAACATTGAAAATAAACAGGGGTTGTTCGATGAGGTCGCCCGAGTGCTCAAGCCCGGTGCCTGTTATGCGATCTACGACATCATGCAATTAGAAGAGGGTGAACTGACTTATCCAGTGCCCTGGGCAAGCGTGCCAGGTCACAGCTTTGTCGCCACGATAGAGACCTATAAGGCGCAGCTTGATGCAGCAGGCTTTGAATTGCAAAGCTATACCTCGCGCGCGCATTTTGCCGACAATTTTTTAACCCAGCTAATGCAAAAAGTGGCGCAGCAAGGTCCAGGGCCGCTGGGGCTGCATTTGTTGATGGGTGAGCAAACAGGCTTAAAAATCAAGAATATGGCTAGGGCTGTTAAAGCGTCGACCATCGCACCGGTAGAAATCATTGCACGTAAAATGTGACAGCTAGCGATTAGCAAAGCCGTGGCTACGCAGTGTGTATGTGTTTATCTGATCTGTATCAGCAGCATTTTTGGCATCAGTTTTAGCGCCATGTGCTTTTCTATCAGTCTAGATTAACGAAAGAAGTTCAGGGAGGCTTCGAGGCGCAGTGCAACTTGCGGATTATCACTGTTGCAACACTGTGCTAGGCGTTATAATGGCCGACTGTTTAAAACGTCGTCGCGTATTCTTGATTAAGCGGCGGCCAATAATGCTTTTTTATAGCTGGTAGGTAATTCATGACAAAGAAATATATAGACGCACAACAGTTACTCGATGACTCTTACAACTTAGGGTTGCAAGTGCTTGATAGCGGCTGTGTACCTGACTACATCGTCGGTGTGTGGCGCGGCGGTGCTCCTGTGGGTATTGCAGTACAGGAACTGCTCGATTTCTTTGGTATTAAGTGCGATCACATCTCAATTCGCACCTCCTCATACACAGGAGTGGAGCAGCGAGTCTCCAATGTAAGGGTCCACGGTCTGGACTATATCATCAAGAACGTCAATGCAGAGGATACGCTGTTGATTGTCGATGATGTTTACGATTCGGGGCTAAGTGTCGCGCAGGTCATTGAAGATATTCACCGCAAGTGCCGCCGCAACGCACCTACAATTAAGATTGCCACACCCTATTTCAAGCCGCAAAACAACAAGACAGAACGTACGCCGGACTTCTACCTCTATGAAACTGACGAGTGGTTAGTTTTCCCGCACGAAGTTTCTGGGCTGACTAAAGAAGAGCTGTTGCGCGATAAGCCTGGCATGGACGTTTTGCGCCAACGTATTGAAGCGATGGACTTTTAATCTATGGCGCTGATTGCTTTTTGCGCGCGCATCAGTGATGAGGAAAAAGCCCATTACCTGGCGCTGCTACGCACTAAGCTAGCGGCGCACGACGTGCTCGATTGCACTGAAATTGAAGAGAGCAACGCCTCTCTTGTAGAGGTCGCGATTATTGCCAACCCAGAGCCGAGCGAGTTACTGCGCTTTGAC
>JBMZCU010000262.1:0-4857 GCA_049613705.1 Pseudomonadales bacterium
CGGTACAGTACTCTGAACCGTCGTCTTCATCCCAGTTTTTCATAAACAGGCCCTCGACCCGATAGCCCTGTTGCATGAGCAAAAGTGCTGAAACGGAGGAGTCGACGCCGCCGGACATGCCGACAATTACTTTGGGGGCCTGATTGCTGCTTGCTGAGGTCATTTGGACACTAAAACTCTTTGCTGGATATAACGTTGTGAGGCAGTGCACTATCGAGTGTTGATAGTGCTTGCTGAGCACTGCGGGCGCTGTGCCGGTTCCACCCCTTTCAAGGACAGGCTATAGTAGCGCTTTTGCAGCTCGAGCTAAAGGTTTTAAGTGACATGAAAGAGACGTGGATTAAAGTGCAGCAATCGGATTTCGACATCGCAGCCTCAGTTGAGTGGTTGCAGTCAGCGGATGCGACTTACGGTGCAATGGTGACATTTACCGGGGTCGTGCGCGATACCGCTGAACAAGATCTGCAAGCGATGGTGTTAGAGCACTATCCGGGTATGACTGAGAAAGCGCTGGCAAGCATTGTAGAGCGTGCACGCGAGCGCTGGCCACTCGGGCGAGTCAATGTGATACACCGTGTAGGCCAACTCCATTTGGACGACAACATAGTGTTTGTGGGCGTCACGAGTGCGCACCGCGTGGCCGCTTTTGAGGCCAGCCAGTTCATTATGGATTTCTTGAAGAAAGAGGCGCCGTTTTGGAAGCGTGAAGTGACAGCAAAGGGCAGTGAATGGGTCGCGCAAAAATCGACAGACTTGGATGCCGCGGCTAAGTGGTAGCTACAAGCGGGTGACAAAAGGGGCACAAGTGGCCCCTTTCTTCAGTGTGTGTGCTTAGCGTGCCGGCAATACATCACGCAGTTTTTGCTGCATCTGCAGCAGGCAGTCTTCTGTTTGCTGCCAGTCGATACAGCCGTCAGTGATAGAGACGCCGTAGCGTAGATCCGCGAGGTTTTCGGTCATTGGCTGGTTGCCAAAACCGATATTGGATTCAATCATCAGGCCGACGATCGATTTGTTACCTTCCAGGATTTGGTTGGTTACATTTTCAGCTACCAGTGGCTGAAGGGCAGGATCCTTAGATGAATTCTCGTGTGAGCAATCTACCATTATGTTGGCTTTAAGGCCTGCGTTGTCCAGTGCCTTTTCACACACTGCAACATTGACAGAGTCGTAGTTGGGCTTGCCGCCACCGCCGCGCAGCACTACGTGGCCATAGTTGTTGCCTTTGGTTTTGATGATAGAGACTTCACCCTCACCGTTAATGCCTAAAAAGTTGTGCGGGTGGCTGACGGATTTGAGTGCGTTCGTGGCAACAGCTAGGCCGCCATCGGTTCCGTTTTTAAAACCCACTGCGCAGGAGAGGCCAGATGACATTTCGCGGTGTGTTTGCGACTCTGTAGTACGCGCGCCGATGGCTGACCATGAAATGAGATCTTGCAAGTACTGAGGTGAAATAGGGTCCAGTGCTTCAGTGGCCAAAGGCAGACCCATATTTGATAGATCTAACAGTAGTTTGCGAGCAATGTGTAAACCTTTTTCGATTTGAAAAGAATCGTTCAAATCCGGGTCATTGATCAGGCCCTTCCAGCCTACAGTTGTTCTGGGCTTCTCAAAATAGACACGCATTACTACATAGATAGTATCCTTGACCTTTTCGGCCAGCTCTTTTAGTCGCTTGGCGTAATCCATTGCCGCATCCACATCGTGGATAGAGCACGGGCCGATGACGACAAAGAGTCGCTTATCTTTGCCATCGAGAATATCGCGGATGACTTGTCGACCTTCGGTGACAGATTGAGCGGCCGTCTGTGATAGTGGCAGTTTATCCTTGAGTCCCTGCGGGGAGATCAGGACAGAAAAATTATCTATGTTTAGATTGTCTACTTGTTTGTTATTCATTTTACCTGTGTTTCCTACACGCTGATGTGGCAGTTTTCCCCGTCACATCTATTCTTGAGTAGCACCTTTGTACCACACTTTTATTTGCGGAATAAACCGCCAATAGGTGCTTCGGAGCTATTTTGTATACAAAAAGCTAAGCGCTGCTCATTTTTTGAGCATACTGGTTGGCAGTGCAACTTAATCCCTTGAAAAATAGCGAAAAAGTTGTTGCGAAAGAAACTAACCGAGTATTCAGAAATTTTGCTTTTTGCTGAATCCAAAGTGCACTTACAACCGTATATCTTAGTCACAACCTCACAGCTAAGGGATAATCAGATGACAATTCAGGCAATGGCACAGCGTGTTGTAAACGCACAAAAAGCGCTGACGTATTTTTTTGCAGCACTCGTTGCAACGCTGGCGATGAGCTCGCAGGCGCAGGCGGTTAATCTCGGCGACGATGCGCCACAGTTTACGCTGCAGACCCTTGAGGGAAAAAACTTTGATCTATCGCAGTATCGCGGTGAAAAGCCGGTGTACTTGGTCTTTTGGGCAACCTGGTGCCCGATTTGTCGCGCTGAGATTCCGCACATCAAAAAGCTCTACCAAGAGTTGGGCGATAAAGTCGAGTTTCTAGCGGTCAATGTCGGTTTTCAGGACAGCCTTGAGAAGGCTAAAATTTACCGTGAAGAGCACGCGCTTCCATATCCAGTTGCCTTTGATGAAGGCACAGTGATTACCCGTGACTACAAAGTCGTTGGTACACCTTGGCAGGTGGTTATCGATATCAACGGTAAGGTGCGCTATTTCAGTAATGAGACGCCTGTGACTATGGCAGAGCACTTAGAGGGCCTCTATCAGAAAGAGGGTTAACTCGCTCATGTGCTGGAGGCATCTAAATGAATCATTTAATATGCCTATCGGCGAACTAAAGCGCTCAACCTGTGTCTAGGAGAGCGCTTTAGTGGTTTCAGCGGTCGTGCAAATGTTTTATCACAGACTGCGATACTAAGTCCGCCATCTTGATCGACTATTTGGAGTAACAGCTTTGACCATCTCCCAGCGTCAGTTTTTTGCAGTACTTTTTGCTCTGTGCTGCACTTTGTTTTTCTCAGTGAGCAGTCATGCCAGCTTGTTCGGTGGCAGCGCAAATAATTCAGGCCCTAAGCCCGTCGAGGAAGCGTACCAGCTCTCGGTTGAGGCGATTGAAGGCAACCGCGTGTTGCTGCGCTGGGATATTCTCGACGATTACTATCTCTATGACGGTAGAACGTCTGCCGGTGTCACGCCGCCACTCGCTCTGGTTGAAATTAGTCGCAGTCCAACTAAGCCTAAAGACGATCCGCTATTTGGTAAGGTGGATGTCTATTATAATGCCGCTGAAATTGTGGTTCAGATAGAAGGTGAGGGGCTTGAAGCTGGCACCGAAGTCGATGTAAAGGTCGATTATCAAGGTTGTTGGGAAGGAGGTGTTTGCTACCCACCAGTGACAGAGGTAAAGCGTGTAGCGCTCATGGGAGCTGATGCGAATGACAGTGCAGCTGCGACTTCGGTGACTGATTTGCAGGCCAAGGCATCAAGCCAAAGCGTCAGCGAACAGGATCGCTTTAGCGCACTGCTCGGCGGTGGGAATTTACCTCTCATTCTGGCCGCGTTTTTTGTTGCGGGACTGGCACTTTCACTCACCCCTTGTGTCTTCCCTATGATTCCTATTCTGTCGAGTATTATCGCCGGTCAGGGGGAGCGCATTACCACGCGTCGGTCTTTATTTTTGTCCCTGGTCTACGTGCTGGCCGTATCTGTGACTTATACGTTAGCTGGGGTGCTGGCGGGCATGTTCGGTGAAAACTTGCAGGTGCTTTTCCAGACACCTTGGATCATAGCGCTGTTCAGTGGGATCTTTGTGCTGTTGGCGTTTTCCATGTTCGGTTTTTACGAACTGCAATTACCCAGTGCACTGCAGAGCAAGCTCTCTAATGTCAGCAACGAACAACAAGGTGGCAGTATCACAGGTGTTGCGATCATGGGCCTGTTATCGGCACTGATCGTCGGCCCCTGCATGGCTGCACCACTGGCCGGTGCTCTGATTTATATTGGTCAGACCGCCGATCCTGTACTCGGCGGCGCCGCGCTCTTTAGTTTGAGTATTGGTATGGGCGTACCCCTTCTGCTTATCGGAGCATCGGCCGGTCACATCTTGCCGAAAGTAGGGCAGTGGATGGACAGTGTCAAAGCAGCCTTTGGTGTACTGTTGTTGGCGATGGCTATTTACATGCTCGACCGAATAGTCAGTATTCAAGTGACTATGTTACTCAGCGCCCTCTTGTTGTTGGCCAGTGCAGTCTATATGGGAGCACTGGAGGCGCTGGATAAACCTGCCAGCGGTTGGTCTAAACTGCGCAAGTCTGTTGCCTTGATCTTGCTTGTTTACGGGGCGAGCCTGTTAGTGGGTGTATTGGGCGGTGGCAAGAGCTTCTTTACGCCGCTGCAGTCGAGCGCCGTGCAGCAGGGCGTAGCCGTAAAGGAAAAAAATAGTTTTAATAAGGTGGTCAGTATCGCTCAACTTGAGCCGCTGTTGGCGCAGGCGCAGCGCGAGAATCGTCCAGTGATGCTCGACTTTTACGCCGACTGGTGTATTTCCTGTGTCGAGTTGGAGGCCATGCTAGAAGAACCGCAGGTCAGCGCTGAACTCAAAGCTTTTACGCTAGTTAAAGTCGATTTGACTGACTATAACCAAGATGCCAAAGCACTGGTTGAAAAGTATCAGGTGTTTGGTCCACCGGCGCTAGTCTTTTACGATCGCAATGGTGCACTAAAGCAGGACATGACAATTATTGGCTTAGTCGATGCAAAGCCTTTTCTGTCTCACATAGCGACGCTTTTATAGTAGTGTTTGCGAAGCGCTAGCAGATACAGTTAGTTTCACTCGGGCCGCTTTGCGGCCTTTTTTATTTTTATTTGCAGTGAAGTGCCGGG
>JBMZCU010000263.1:0-4848 GCA_049613705.1 Pseudomonadales bacterium
CAATTGATGCTGATCGTTGCTTAATTGACAGACAGTTACTTTCATTTCAACTCCTTGGCAATGTGATTTGGAAACTATCTTAGACGTCAGCGGCAAAAAGCGCGCTATCCAACTTGCGCTAAAAGTATAGTCTTAAATACAATCTGTTTACTTATAGTAAACAAAGTGAAAAACATGAAGCTCGATGATCTCGATACTAAGTTGCTGGAGCTGTTAAAGCGCGATGCGCGAAAACCAATCACGAGCTTGGCGCAGATTTTGGGGGTTACCAGATTAACAGTCCAAAAGCGCTTAGCGAATCTGGAGCAACAGCAGGTGATTGCCGGTTATACGCTACGTACTGGCGAGGCCTTTAACGCTGTGCGCTTTCGCGCGCAGGCGTTGCTCAATGTCGAAGGCGGCGTTGGAAGTGCGCTGATAAATTACTTACACGCCATTGAAGAAATTACTTCAGTCTATACCGTCGCCGGTAATGTGGATGTGATTGTGTGGATTGAAGCACCCGATTCGGACGCAATTGACAGTGCACTTGCGCGTATTCGCGAGCACCCACAAGTACAACACAGCCAGTCCTGCCTGCTGCTGTCGCAAAAAATTGATCGGAAGTGGTATTAACCTAGTCTAATTAGTTATTAACAAAGGCTTTTATTAGATCGCTTTAATAGGTAGTCTCTGGAAAGTTCAGTGTCAAATACGTGCGCTCATGATTGAGCTGACGTATTTGCCGCAAGTTCAACAGCACGCGCTTGGATCGCAACCGATAACAGGAGTTAAGCATGAAACTAGAATCACTGGCACTGCACCACGGATATGAATCAGAGGGAACGACAAAATCTGCCGCGGTTCCTATCTATCAAACATCCTCTTACACCTTTGACAGTACCGCGCATGGCGCCGATCTCTTCGACCTCAAAGTGCCTGGAAACATTTATACCCGTATTATGAACCCAACCACGGATGTGCTCGAGCAGCGCGTGGCGGCTATGGAAGGTGGAATAGCAGCGCTGGCCGTTGCCTCTGGTATGGCGGCTATCACTTATGCTATTCAGTGCCTGTGCGAAGTGGGTGACAATATCGTCAGTACTAGCCAGCTCTACGGTGGCACCTATAACTTATTTGCCCATACACTGCCAAAACAAGGTATTGAAGCGCGGTTGTTAAAGCATGATGACTGGGCGGGTTTCGAGGCGGCAATCGATAGCAAAACTAAAGCAATATTTTGCGAATCTATCGGCAACCCAGCTGCAAATATCGTCGACATTGCCAAGCTGAGTGAAATAGCACACCGCCACGGCGTGCCTGTGATCGTCGACAATACTGTGGCTACACCCTACTTGTGCCGTCCTTTTGAGCACGGTGCCGATATCGTGATTCACTCACTGACCAAGTACATTGGCGGGCACGGTACGTCTATTGGCGGTATCATTGTCGATTCTGGAGCCTTTGACTGGGCGGCGAATGCTGAACGCTTCCCTGTACTGAATACCCCGGACCCTTCTTACCACGGTGTCGTTTACACAGAGGCTTTTGGCCCTGCCGCTTATATTGGACGCTGCCGCGTTGTACCGCTGCGAAACACAGGCGCCGCCATTTCACCGACAAACTCTTTTAATATTCTACAGGGCTTAGAAACGCTGGGTTTGCGCATGGAGCGTCACTGTGAAAACGCCGAAAAGCTGGCCGCTTTCTTACAGCAACACCCTAAAGTTAATTGGGTTAACTATGCGACGCTGCCAGATAGTCCATACCGTGATACCTGCCAGCGTATTTGCGGTGGCCGCGCCTCTGGTATTTTGAGCTTTGGGATAGACGGTGGCATAGAGGCAGGTGCGAAGTTCATCGATGCGCTGCAAATGATACTGCGCTTAGTCAACATCGGCGATGCCAAGTCACTTGCCTGCCATCCAGCTTCAACCACACATCGCCAGCTTAACAGCGATGAACTGGCAGCAGCCGGTGTGAGTGAGGATTTAGTCCGTATCTCTGTCGGGATTGAGAACATCGATGACATTATCGCCGATGTGACGCAGGCGCTAGAAGCCATCTAAGCGCCATAGCTGACAGCTAAAGGCCAGTGCTTAGGAGTGTGCACTGGCCTTGATATACTCGATCATCTGTCGCGCACCATTGGTGCGTGACGTACTTAAATAGTCCGTTAGATGCAGCTGCTCGAGCAGCCCTTGCGCATCTTCAATCACCGCCTGCTGACAGCTCAACAGCACAACTAAAATACCGCGCATTATCTTAGCATCTGACCATGCAACGACAGCTTTTCCCGCTTCAAAGTGAAGCCATACATTAGATTCACAGCCGGATAACAAATGTTGTGCGTTCAGTTGTGCTGGGTGCGCTAAGTAGGCGGCGAGGGCTGTTAGTTGTTCAAATTTGAGCTGCCATGATTGGCGTTTATCTAGGCGCGTCATTACTTCACTGGCTGAGGGGAGCTCGATAACGGTATGCGCTGTCGTCTCTAATGACGGGTTGAGCGGTTCGCGTAACAGGCGCACCGTACATGACAGAGCCTGATAAAGGGTGTCGATCTCCTCGCGAGTATTGTAGAAGCAAACGGAGGCGCGCAGGCTTCCATCAATGCCCAGCTGCTGCATGAGCGGCATGGCACAGTGATGACCACTGCGCACGGCGATTCCTTGCTGATCCAGCGCTGCAGCCACATCTTGATGATGCAGCTCGTCGAGGGTAAAGGAGGCAACGCCCACGTTATCCTCACCACAGTGTAGTAAATTAAGGCCCTCAATTGATCCGAGCTTTTCGAACAGATATTGAGTTAAGGTATGCTCGTAGCGGCCCAGTGCACCGCGGTCAAATTGACAGAGATAGTCAATCGCAGCGCCTAAACCAATCGCAGCGGCGATGGGTGGGGTGCCCGCCTCAAATTTAAAGGGGAGGGCGTTAAAGCGAGTCTGCTCAAAGCTGACATGGGCGATCATTTCACCGCCACACTGCCACGGTGGCATACGCTCCAGTAATTCACGTCTGCCCCAGAGCACACCTATCCCTGTCGGCCCGTACATCTTGTGGCCAGAGAAACAGTAAAAATCGCAATTCAGTGCCTGCACATCAACACTTTCGTGCGCAATCGCCTGGGCGCCATCGACTAATGTATAGGCACCGCTTGCGCGCGCAGCTTGCAACATCGCCTCGATAGGTTGCCTCACACCGAGTGCATTGGATACCTGTCCTAAGGCGACAATTTTAGGGCGCCGTGTACTCAGCAGTTCGGCATAGGCGTCTTGGTCCAAGCCATGCGTGCTGTTCAAGGGAATGGGCAGTACTTGCGCGCTATGCCTCTGAGCGAGCTGTTGCCAGGGCACTATGTTTGCATGATGCTCGCTGGTGCCCACCAAAATAGTATCGCCCGCTTCAAGTACCAGCGAGCCGAGCGAATGGGCAACTAAGTTGATTGATTCGGTCGTTCCGCGCGTCCAAATCACCTCTTCACGGCTGTTGGCATTAATAAAGCGTGCCACTTTGTCGCGCGCAGATTCAAACGCTTGGGTTGCCTGTGAGGACAGCTGATGGGCTCCGCGGTGCACATTCGCATTGTGTAACTTGTAAAAGCGTGTCAACGCGTCTTGCACGCTGCGTGGCTTTTGCGTCGTGGCCGCATTATCAAAGTAAACAAGAGGAACACCATTGACGCGCGCTGACAAAATGGGAAAGTCCCTGCGCGCGCGCAGGGGATCAAACTCAGGCATTGTCAACGCCCGCATTGACGGGGTTATCGGGGTGGCGTCTGTATTGACCGGCCCAGCGGGCATACATCATAGCACTGACAAAAAGCACTACCACGATCAAGGTGTAAATGCTGCCAAAGAGGCGAGTATCTAATACAGTGGTCGCTGCAAGCACCGCCTCATTAAAATAGAGAATCAGCATAAAACACAGCCAAGCGTGACCGCGTGGGTCGCCGCGCTGTACGGTTTTGATAAAGGCGGCAATGGGTAAAAAGTGTAGCAGCCATATCACCCAGGGATTAGCAGTATCCACGGGATGGATAATCAAGTACCACAAGGTAAAAAGCACTAGCAGGGCGAAGTAGCTGACAATACTCAAGCGCCGACACAGTTTTATTCTTGGGCGTAAATAATCAATAGGGGGGAGAACTTTTGCTTTCATAGTAGCCTTATAGATTGAGGCGCAGGGCCAGTTGACCAATGCGTTTGCCCTGTGCTTTGCACAAGCTGATTTCGAGTTCATCCAGTGCTTTATCGCTGTCGCGACCCGCTAGATGTGTTGCGCCGTAGGGGGTGCCTCCGGTGCTCGTTTGCAGCAGCGCAGTCTCACTGTAAGGCAGCCCGGCAATCAGCATGCCGTGATGTAGCAGTGGGATCATCATTGTCAGCAGTGTTGTCTCTTGTCCACCGTGCAGGCTAGAGCTGGAGCTAAACACAGCCGCTGGCTTACCAATCAGCTTGCCACTGAGCCACGCACCGCTGCTGTTATCCAAAAAGTACTTTAGCGGTGCTGCCATATTACCAAAGCGCGTCGGGCTTCCCATTATCATACCTGAGCAGAGTTCAAGATCTTCTTGGGTACAGTAAATATCCCCGCTAGGTGGTACTTTGGGTTGCGTGGCTTCGCAGTTGCTCGAAATATCGGGAACGGTGCGAATCTTGGCCTTGATCCCCGCCATTTCAACACCGAGCGCTATCTGTTGCGCCATCGCGGCAGTCGCGCCGTGACGCGAATAGTAGAGAACAAGTACGTAATTTTCGCTCATGCTGTCACCTGTAAATTAAAGTATCTCAAGTACGCTTTCGGGCGGGCGGCCGATGCGCGCTTTACCCGCCACTGTCACGATAGGACGTTCAATCAATTTAGGGCTTT
>JBMZCU010000264.1:0-4836 GCA_049613705.1 Pseudomonadales bacterium
CACTGAGATCGCCGGACATACAATTGCCAATGCCAACGCTCAATTTGTAGTTAATCGCGCCCTCTTTACACGGTACTAAGTTAACGCGGTTAGCATCCAACAAGCGCTGAGCAATGATAATTGCACACGCCTCATCCGTGTGGGATAGCGTAATCACAAAATCCTCACCGCTGGCCTGGGCAAAACTATCCGTATTGCGCAACATTCTCGCCGTGCGCTTGACGAACGCAGCGAACACTTCATTCCCAGCGCTGTGGCCGAATTTCGCATTGATTTGCTCGAGATTATCGATGCTCAACGATAGCACTGCATAGGCTTGCTGACGCCGCTGATATTCATAGTGGGCCCGGTGCAGCGAAAGCTCTAAACGCTCGCGATTTCCAATAAGGGTTAAGTCATCCCTGAGCAGTGATTTTTTCACTCGTATCCCTCGCACAGCCAGTAGCTTATATAAGCTCGGCATATTGTATAAATGCGCGACATCCTTTCTCACTGCGCACTCTCTATCTTGTTTATGAATAATAGATAAACAAAAACTGAACACAAAGCAACCGTTATATTTAATTGACCGTTTAAAGATTCAATTAGCAGTGACGCTGTTTTACGTTAACGCACACAGCCATCACCTTTTTTTGCCTGCGGTGCTATACTTGCGCCTTTGTTTTAATCAGCGCAACGAACACCTCTATGTCTATAAGTAACATCCGCATCGTCTTGATCAACACCTTCCACCCCGGCAATATAGGCGCCGCTGCTAGGGCCATGAAAAACATGGGGCTGAGCGAGCTCTACCTCGTCGACCCTCAATCCTACCCAGATGATGAAGCTAGCTCACGCGCTGCCGGCGCCTTGGATGTGCTTGAACGTGCAACGGTTGTGCAAGATTTGGCCAGCGCCATTGCCGACTGCGAACTCGTCATCGGCACCAGTGCACGCAATCGCACATTTGACCTGCCGCTACTAGATGCTAAGTCAGGTGCCGAGAAAATCACGGCAGAGGCTGTCACTGGAAAAGTAGCAATCCTCTTCGGGCGCGAGACTATGGGACTATTGAACGAAGAGCTGCGCCAGTGCAACTTCCATCTCTTTATCCCGACCAACCCTGAGTATCCAGTGCTCAACATTGCCCAGGCAATACAGTTGGTGTGCTACGAAATTTGGCTACACGCTCATGAGCGCTCCGCCGAGAGCAGCCCAGAAGTTGCGCTCTACCCCAAGCAGGGGGAAGTACAGCACTTTTATCAACATCTTGAGAGCGTACTGCGCCAAACTCACTTCTTGATCCCCCAGCACGAGGGACAAGCTATGAAAAAGCTAGAGCGGATGTTTAATCGCGCTCGCCCAGAAAAGCGCGAACTCGGTATGCTGCGTGGCATTTTGCAATCCATCGAAAAGCGCATCGACGAACTCGAAAACCCAGACACCACCAAATAAGACACCACTATGAAGACACTACCGCTGGGCGATATTAGCCTTGAGACGTTCCTCGCCGAGTACTGGCAAAAAAAACCACTGCTAATCCGCAATGCCATTGCAGATTTTGCACCGCTTATCGAACCCGATGAACTGGCAGGGCTGGCGTGTGAGCAAGAGATAGAGTCACGCCTGATCATCTCACAACACGACGACCAGCCCTGGTCGATGCAACAGGGGCCGCTGAGCGAATCCTGTTTTGCCGAACTGCCTGCCAGTCACTGGACGCTGCTAGTACAAGCGGTCGATCACTGGCATCCTGAAGCCTGCGAGTTTTTAGCGCGCTTTAACTTCATCCCACAGTGGCGCGTCGATGATCTGATGATTTCCTTCGCCACGCGCGGTGGTGGGGTTGGCCCGCACTACGACAACTACGATGTCTTTTTGCTACAGGCCAGCGGCACCCGGCGCTGGGAGTACGGCGGACTCTACGACGAGCACTCGCCGCGTCTAGATAACCCGCAATTACTGCTACTTGATAACTGGCAGGCTGAACACAGTGTAGAACTGCAGCCAGGCGACATGCTCTATCTACCGCCGAAGGTCGGTCACAACGGAGTCGCCACCAGCGATGACTGCGTCACCTACTCCGTAGGATTTAGAGCCCCGTCACACACCGAAGTACTGCAGCACTTTACCGATTTTGTCGGCCAGAGCTTACCCGCCGACCTTCGCTACAGCGATCCTAAGCTTGGTGCTCAAGCTCACAGCGCGCAGATTGACGATAGCGCCATCAGCCAAGTACAAGAGATCCTCAAGCGCTACATAGAACAGCCTGAGGTCATCAAACAGTGGTTCGGCTGCTATATGACAGAGCACAAATATCCGGAGCAACAACAGCAGTTACACCTGGATAATGAGCTCAGTGAAATTGAGTCGGCTATTGAAGAAGCTCAGCAGTTACAGAAAATCGGCGGTACTCGCCTCGCCTTCCATCACTGCGAGGGCAGCGAGAGTGTCAGTTTCTTTGTCAACGGCATGTGCTGTGAGATCACAGTTCAAGAGCTGCCCTTTATACAACAGCTCAGCGAACTGCAAAGCATCGACTGCAGCACTTTGATCGGCCACCCCCAGCGCATGACACTGCTGGCCAACTTAGTAAAAGCAGGTGCCTACGAGATTTGCTAGCACGCCTGAGGAGTAGGAGCACGACATCGCCTGCTCCTCTCCACCTTGCTGCTTAGCTCCGCGTTTTTCTCCGCTCCCCGCCAACGCCATACTTCACCGCGTCAAAAAACTACCCATCTTTGAATAATATTTACATAACGCTAGCATTTTCAATGCTTGATTTTGATGTTTATTAGCGTGCTTTTAACCGCTTAATTTCGATTATTTCGCGACACATTCCGTGCAGTCAGCGCACTTTTACCCAGAATTTCACACTTTTTCACGTTTTGTAGTAAATTCCTTGTAGTGAAAAATTCTCACTACAAGAAAAAAATAAATTAATCATATTCATGTAGTATTTGAAAATTCTGATTATTATTTCAATTTTTTCCGCACATTTATTGATCACCCCATTAAATTAACGGCCTTAGCGCCCGCCAAATCTTGTAGTTTTTTTACAACTGCTTTTTGTAGCGCTCTTTGTAGTATTTTTACAGTGCTAGCGTAGCTTGGAAAAACCTTTTGACTCATCCCCTGCGCTCCCCCCATTATCAGCGCCACCACTCGAGCGCCCCTTCAACGAGCGCATCGAGCTAGTGATAACGAATAATAACCGTGAATTTAAGGATCTAGGATTATGTCACAATACATGAACGACATTGACGCTGTTGCAAGCCTAAAAGCAAGTAATGGGAATAACTGGGCGGCAATCAACCCTGAATCTGCTGCGCGCATGAGAATCCAAAACCGCTTCAAAACTGGGCTAGACATCGCCAAGTACACAGCGAAAATCATGCGTGAAGACATGGCTAATTATGATGCTGACTCAAGTAAATACACACAATCACTAGGTTGCTGGCATGGTTTTATCGGTCAGCAGAAAATGATTTCTATCAAGAAGCATTTCGAAAATACTGACCGCAAATACCTCTACCTTTCAGGCTGGATGGTAGCGGCTCTGCGCTCTGAATTCGGCCCACTGCCGGATCAGTCAATGCACGAGAAAACTTCTGTCGCATCACTGATCGAAGAGCTCTACACTTTCCTGCGCCAAGCCGATGCCCGTGAATTGGGCGGTTTGTTCCGCGAGCTAGACGCAGCGCGTGCAGCGGGTAATGGCGATGCAGCAAAAGCCATTCAAGCTAAAGTCGATGGCCACGTCACTCACGTTGTGCCAATTATCGCCGATATCGATGCAGGTTTCGGTAACGCTGAGGCAACTTACCTCCTCGCCAAGAAGATGATCGAAGCGGGTGCCTGCTGCATTCAGTTGGAAAACCAAGTTTCCGATGAAAAGCAGTGCGGCCACCAAGACGGTAAAGTTACCGTGCCACACTCAGACTTCCTGGCGAAGATCAATGCTGTTCGCTACGCCTTCCTAGAACTGGGTGTCGACGACGGTGTTATCGTTGCGCGTACCGACTCCTTAGGCGCCGGTCTAACCAAGCAAATCGCAGTCACAAATGAGCCTGGCGACCTAGGCGATCAATACAATGCTTTCCTAGATTGCGAAGAAGTCAGCGAAGGCGATATCGGCAACGGCGATGTACTGATCAAGCAAAACGGCAAGTTAGTGCGTCCTAAGCGTTTGCCAAGTAACTTATTCCAGTTCCGTCAAGGCACAGGTGAAGCTCGCTGCATCTTGGACTGCATCACATCACTGCAAAATGGTGCCGACCTTTTGTGGATCGAAACTGAAAAACCACACGTCGGTCAAATTGGCGCGATGGTTAACGAAATCCGCAAAGCTGTGCCAAACGCCAAGCTTGTTTACAACAACTCACCGTCGTTCAACTGGACGCTGAACTTCCGCCAGCAAGTATTTGATGCCATGGCAGAAGCGGGTAAAGATGTCTCTAGCTACGATCGCGCTAATCTGATGAGCGCCGAGTACGACGACTCAGAGTTGGCGACCCTAGCCGATGAGAAGATTCGCACCTTCCAAGCAGACTCTGCACGTGAAGCGGGTATCTTCCACCACTTGATCACCCTGCCCACTTACCACACAGCGGCACTGTCGACTGACAACTTGGCCAAAGAGTACTTCGGCGACCAAGGCATGCTAGGTTACGTCGGCGGCGTACAGCGTAAAGAGATCCGCCAAGGCATCGCCTGTGTTAAGCACCAGAACATGGCCGGCTCTGACATGGGCGATGACCACAAAGAGTACTTCGCCGGTGATGCAGCACTAAAAGCTGCAGGTAAAGACAACACCATGAATCAGTTTTAAAACGACCACTATCACCCAGTGTGTCT
>JBMZCU010000265.1:0-4812 GCA_049613705.1 Pseudomonadales bacterium
CAGGTATCGTGGGCAGCTTTATCGGCTTGTTTAAAGACACGACACTGGTTGTGATTATCGGTCTACTCGACCCTCTCGGTATAGGTCAGGCTGCGATTGCCACCACCGAATGGGCTGCACTGAGTACCGAAGTATACGTATTTATAGCAATCTTCTTCTTTATTTGTTGTTTTGGCATGTCGCGATACAGCCTGCACTTAGAAGATAAGCTAAACACTGGACATAAGAAATAGGAGCCACCCATGGCAGATAATAACGATAAGCCAGCGATCATTCTCAATGGCATGCACAAATGGTACGGCGACTTCCACGTATTGAGAGATATCAATCTAGAAGTAGCTAAGGGTGAACGCATTGTTGTGTGTGGACCTTCTGGTTCTGGTAAATCAACGATGATTCGCTGTATCAACCGTCTGGAAGAACACCAGCAGGGGCAGATTATTGTCGACGGTATCGAGCTGACAAACGACATCAAAAAGATTGATGAAGTACGTCGCGAAGTAGGTATGTGCTTCCAGCACTTCAACCTCTTCCCGCACCTGACAATTATGGAAAACTGCACCCTCGCGCCTATCTGGGTGCGCGGTACGCCTAAGAAAGAAGCAGAAGCGATGGCGATGCACTTCCTGGAAAAGGTTAAAATTCCAGATCAGGCAAATAAGTACCCCGGTCAGCTTTCCGGTGGTCAGCAGCAGCGTGTAGCGATTGCGCGTTCACTGTGCATGAAGCCTAAGACTATCTTGTTCGATGAGCCGACATCGGCACTCGATCCCGAGATGATCAAAGAAGTACTCGATGTTATGGTTGAGCTTGCCGAAGAGGGGATGACAATGATTTGTGTAACCCACGAGATGGGCTTTGCACGTAAAGTTGCCGACCGCGTTATCTTCATGGATGCAGGGCAAATCGTCGAACAGAACACGCCGACAGAGTTCTTTGACAATCCGCAAAACGAGCGTACACAACTATTCTTGAGCCAAATTCTGCACTAAGAGTTGGTTTGTGTTTAGCGTTACAGAAAAGCCATCTTCGGATGGCTTTTTTATTGCCCGCAAAAAGCGGCGTTAACAGTGTGTGTGATAAACTGCGCACTTGCGCGCTAGGCGCAGTGGACAAAATCAACATGAGAGGACGGAATGAGCGAACACAGTTGCGATATCGGGTTTATCGGTCTTGGAGTGATGGGACAGAATCTCGTGCTGAATTTGGCCGACAACGGCTATAGCGTGGCCTGCTTTGATCTTGATGAGAGTAAGCTCAAACAGATAGAGGCGCTTGACGCTGAACAGCGCGGTGATGGCGATGCACGTGTTATCAGTTGCCGCTCTTATACCGAGCTCCTGCAGCGGCTCAAGCAGCCGCATCTGATTATGCTTTCAGTTCCTGCTGGCGATGCTGTTGAACATGTCTGTGAGCACTTAATCGCAGCGGGTATTGCAGCGGATGATATCGTTGTCGATACCGGCAATAGTCTGTGGACGGATACAGTCGCGCGTGAAGCGAATTACCGCGGGCGATTTATTTTCTTTTCAACAGCAGTCTCAGGAGGGGAAGTGGGCGCGCGCTTTGGCCCTTCGCTGATGCCTTCGGGTGATCCTTACGCTTGGACACGCCTCGCGCCTGTGTTTAATGCGATTGCTGCAAAAGTTGATGCTACCAGTGGTAGACCGCTAGAGCGCAGTCGCCCGGGAGAGGTTGTAACTCAAGGAGAACCCTGCAGCAGTTATATTGGGCCGAGTGGATCTGGGCATTTTGTGAAGATGGTACACAACGGCATTGAATATGCCGATATGCAGCTGATTTGTGAGGCCTATCACGTGATGCGTGAAGGGCTGGGAATGACTGCAGGTGCTATTGCGAGCGTGTTTCGCAATTGGAATGGCGGTGTGCTCGATAGCTATTTGATGAGTATTACAGTCGAGGTGTTAGAGCAGTTAGACCCACAGAGCCAAGCGCCCCTTGTCGATGTGATTCTCGATTGTGCCGGGCAAAAAGGCACTGGTCTTTGGACTGCGGTGTCAGCACTGGAGATTGGCAGCCCTGCACAGACTATCACTCAAGCTGTGTACTCGCGCAGTATTTCAAGTTTTAAAGCGCAGCGGGTGAGTGCGAGTAAGCTCTTAGCGGGACCTGAGCAAACGCATTTAAGTGAGGCGCAGAAAGCGGCACTCGTAGAGCAGTTACACGATGCGCTGTATTGCGCGAAAATCTGTGCATACGCGCAGGGCTTTCAATTGTTGGCACTGGCCAGCAAAGAGCATAACTGGCAGTTGAACTTCTCAGCTATCGCTAAAATATGGCGTGCAGGCTGTATCATTAGAGCAATCTTTTTGCAGCATATTTCAGAGGCGTTCGACAGTGTAGAGGGACTGGAAAATTTGCTACTAGCCCCTTACTTTGCGGAGCAAATAAGAGAGCGCCAAATGAAGTGGCGCTCGGCTATAGCGCAGAGTTCACTGATGGGAATACCTATCGCCGCTATGTCATCAGCGCTGGGGTACTACGATGCTTATCGCTGCGAGACCCTGCCTGCTAGTTTGTTGCAAGCTCAGCGTGATTTCTTCGGCGCACACACGTTTGAGAGAACAGATTGCCCGCGTGGCGAGAAGTATCACATAGACTGGAGCTCACCAAAGCGGCCGTTAATTAAGCTTTAGCGGCCCTCCGCTAGCTTGAATAGGGCGCATATTGCGATCGCTTAACCAGGCGATCAGCGCGTAGCTTTCTGCGCTGGCTAGTTCATCTGCGTGGCCTAGCGCCACCTCGCAGGTATAGTGATGGTTCTTAGTATTCACCTGAGCGGAAGCTAAGTTCAATGCGGTAAAGTCGTGCTGTAGTGTGAGCCCGCGATTTTCACCCGCTTTGATATCGACGACTTGATTCAGCCCGACAATGGCTGCATGACACTGTGCGGGAATGCGTGCTTGCTGGTTATCAAAGCTCAGCAAAGCGCGGTTGTTTTGCCAAGTTACCGCTAGGTTTCCCGCTTTTGTCGTTAAAGGCTCTGGAAAACCCTGGCGTCTAAAATAGCCGCGCCACTCGCTTCCGTTGACCACAAAACCGGGTGTGTAGACGCTCTTAATGTTGTTGTTACGTCTGTGCTGGTATTGGCGGTGTGTCATCTCGGGGCTAGAGAATATGTCGCGCCAACCGAGGTAGTTCCAGTAATCGACATGAAATGCAATCGGTATGACTTTGTGCCACAGGTCTTCATGGTGCGTTAAGCTCGAAAGCAGAGCGTCCGCTGGCGGGCAGCTACTACAGCCTTGAGATGTGTAGAGCTCGACGAGCTGAACAGCTTCGGGTCCACTGTTGAAGTGTTGAGGCTCAGCAACGAGTGCAGTGCTTAGGCTGAGTGCGGAAACAAGCATAGCGGTTTCGAACAGTTTCATGATCACCTCATATCTGTGTGTTTTGATTCTGACCCGCAACATAACTATTTGTTCAGTAATTGAGTTCTGTGTTCTCACTTGTTTGAAACAGATCTCGGCAACAGGTATTCTCATGTCTGCGCGCTCTTCGCGCGGTAGATATCAATCACAGGCCGCTGGTATGAAGTTATTGCAACACAAAATCGTTTTAGTTTTATTACTCATCCTGACAGGCGGGCTGTCGCTCGCGCTTACCCAGCGTGAGCCTGCAAGCGAGCCTCTACCAGATAAGGTCAGCGTCCCACAACAGACGGTAGCTAAGGCGTCTTCATATACTTTGCAAAAGCCACAAGGGAGCGTCATTCTCACCGTATCGGGCGATGCGAAGCAGAGCAATTCTGTCGAGGGTGCGCAGTTCGATTTGGCCATGCTTTTAGCCTTGCCGCAGCAGCAAATTGAAACGCAAACTCCCTGGACAAAAGGGTTGAGTCGCTTTGAAGGCCCTACGCTTGACAGTTTATTTAGCGCGATAGGCGTAACGGGTAATCAAGTCGAAAGCATTGCCTTAAACGGTTATAAAATCACAATCCCCATGGACGATGTAACCGAGTTACAGCCCATTCTTGCGTTAAAAATGAATGACAGAGTATTGAGTGTCCGTGAAAAAGGGCCGAGTTGGATTATCTACCCTTGGACCGCTAAGCCAGAGCTGCAGAACAAGACTTATTACACACGCTCTATCTGGCAGCTCAAAGCGTTCAACATTATAGAATGATGAGATTATGAAAAGGAACTTTCGTTTTCTCTATGCTCTCTCCACGCTGGCCATTGTCTTTATGATGGCTGTGCTGACCAGCGACTTACTCAAAATCAACGAGATCCAGCAGCAGCAAAATCGCAGTTTTAAACTGAGTATGCTGTGGGTGGCACAGCAGGTAGATCGTGAAGCGAGATCTTTTTTGCAAAGCGCGAGTTACTACTATATGGGTTACCCTGGAGTAGAGCGCGAGCAAGTGCTTACTGACTTTGATATTGTCTGGAGCCGATTCGGCAACCAGGAGGCAGAGAAAATGAAAAAGCTTCTCTCTCTGGTTGAGGACGGTGACAAGGCGCTGGTAAGGATACAAGCGTTACTGCATGAATTAGACCCACTGGTGCAGCAACTCGAGCCCGGCGACATAGCGATTTTCAGCCAGATATCCGAACTCTCGCAACGCCAGTTGGACGCTATTTACGAGCTGTCTGTAAATACTATCTTTATGCAGGAGTCTCTGAGTCTGGCGCGCCAGCGATCGATAGAGGGGCTCTACAATAGCTTACTCATAGCACTGGCAGGCTTTTTGTGTGTGATCTTTATTATTATTGGCCTTTTTGTCGCCAGTAGCCGCGAATTGAAGCGCGAGAATATGAGCTTTGAGCAGCGTGTTAAGGAGCGCACTGA
>JBMZCU010000266.1:0-4810 GCA_049613705.1 Pseudomonadales bacterium
GCTAGCGCAAACCTTCTGCTGCTGTTTGCTCCCAGGTAAGGTCTAAGCAGCGCTTGGCTTTTTCGATCAGCTCGTCGACTTGCTCGCGGCTGATGGTCAGCGGCGGCGAGATGATCATAGTGTCGCCGACGTGGCGCATCACCAGGTTGTTGTTGAAGCAGTGCTCGCGACACATCAAACCGACAGTGCCTTTATCGGCGGACCAAGGTGCGCGCGCCACTTTGTCCGGTGTCAGCTCGATAGCACCCATCAAACCTACCATGCGTGCCTCGCCGACCATAGGGTGCTCACCTAGTTCCGCCCAGCGCTGTTGCATATAGGGGCCAATGTCATCGCGCACACGCTCGACTAAGCCCTCGCGCTCGATAATATCTAGATTGGCCATCGCGGCGGCGCAGGCGGCCGGGTGACCAGAATAGGTGTAGCCGTGATTGAATTCACCGCCTTCTTGGATCAATACCTGTGCAGCACGATCACTCAGCATGACTCCTCCAATCGGCAGGTAGCCTGAGCTTAGCCCCTTGGCGATAGGCATGAAGTCGGGTTTGATGCCGACGGTCTCGCTGCCGAACCAGTTGCCGGTGCGGCCAAAGCCTGTGATGACCTCGTCGGCGATCAAGAGGATCTCGTGGGCATCGCAGATGCGCTGAATCTCAGGCCAGTATGTCGCAGGTGGCACAATCACACCGCCAGCGCCCTGAATCGGTTCGGCGATAAAAGCTGCCACGCGATCTTCACCCAAGCGTTCAATCTCTGCTTCGAGCTCGCGGGCGCGGGCCAGCCCGAATTCCTCAGGGCTCATATCGCCGCCCTCACCGTACCAGTAGGGCTGGTTGATATGAGTGATGTTGGGAATTGGCAGGTCACCCTGTTCGTGCATCGGTGTCATGCCGCCTAGGCTGGCACCTGCAACGGTGGAACCGTGGTAGGCGTTCTTGCGCGAGATCACTACTTTTTTGTCTTTTTTGCCAAGACTGGCCCAGTAGTGGCGCACCATGCGCAAAATGGTGTCGTTAGAATCTGAGCCAGAACCGGTGAAAAACACATGATTGATGTGCGCAGGCGCCAGCTTGGCCAAGCGCTCAGCCAGTGCAATTGCCGGTGGGTGGCTCGTCTGGAAGAAAGTGTTGTAATAGGGGAGTTCGCGCATTTGTGCGGCGACGGCATCGGCGATTTCATCGCGGCCGTAGCCGACGTTCATGCACCACAGTCCAGCCATGCCATCGAGTATTTTGTTGCCCTCAGAGTCCCAGATATAACAGCCGTCGGCCTTAGTGATAATCCGCGCGCCTTTGGCTGCCAATGCCTTGTTATCGGTAAAGGGCTGAATGTGATGGGCGGAGTTGGCTTGTTGGAAATCGTGTGTTTGCATTGTCATGGAAATCTCCGGGGCACCTCGTTGAGCGGCGCCGCTACTGTGTTACTTGGTTATTGTTATTTTTATTAACCCGGCGTGAATTTATGCTGGGAGACGACTAATTAGATCAGGACGATTTAATTAGTCACCGGGTTAATAGTGCGCCTTCGATGCACTGCATCGCGGCGCCGCTAGACTGTCAGTAGCAAGTGCTCGCGCTCCCAGGGGCTGACAACTTGCATAAACTCATCGAATTCGTGTGCCTTTAGCGCGAGGTAAATACTCGAGAACTCCTCCCCGAGCAGCTCGCGCAGCTCTGTGCAGTCCTCAAACTTGGTCAGTGCCTCCAGTAAGCTGCGCGGCAGGCCGTAGTCGGCATCGTAGGCCTCGCCGACAAACTCTTTGCGTGGCTTAACCTTGTTCATCATCCCGAGGTAGCCGGTGGCTAAGCTAGCAGCGATGGCGCTGTAGGGGTTAGTGTCGACTCCGGAAATACGATTTTCTACGCGTCGCGCCTCGGGCGAGCTGTTGGGGACACGAATTCCGGCGGAGCGGTTGTCGAAAGACCACTCGAGGTTGATCGGTGCCGAACCACTGGGCACGAGGCGACGGTATGAGTTCACATAGGGGGCGAGTAGACAGGTTGCCGCCTCGAGATACTTCTGATGGCCGCCGATGAAATGGTAAAAATGCTCGGTGGCCTCACCGTTGGCGTCGTTGAAGATGTTCTTTCCCGTCTTGCTATCCACGACAGATTGGTGGATGTGCATTGCGCTGCCCGGTTGGCTGGTCATAGGTTTGGCCATAAACGTGGCGTAGCAGTCGTGGCGCAATGCGGCCTCGCGAATCAGGCGCTTGAACAGGAAGACACTGTCGGCGAGGAACAGTGGATCACCGTGGTCCATATTAATCTCAAGCTGCGCTGCACCACCTTCTTGGATAATGGTATCGATAACCAGTCCCTGGGCTTCGGCAAACTCGTAGATGTCCTCGATAATAGGTTCGTATTCGTCGATGGCAGCCATAGAGTAAGCTTGGCGGCCCACACTCTGGCGGCCAGAGCGGCCGACGGGAGGCTCTAGCGGTTGATCGGGGTCCGGATTGGTTTTAGTGAGGTAGAATTCCAGTTCTGGGGCGACCACGGGCTGCCAACCCTGCTCAGCGTAGAGCGACAAAATATGTTTAAGTTGGTTGCGTGGGGCACACATCACCGGCTCACCGGAGAGGTAGTGGATGTCGTGGATGACGTGCAAGCTTGGGTAGCGCGCCCAAGGGATGGCGCGGATAGTGCTTAAATCGGGCACCAGCTGCATATCGGTTTCGGTATCGTACTGCTCGCTGGCGTAGTCGATGTACTCGCCGGTAATACTCTGAAAAAAGATACTGAACGGCAGAAAAGTGGGGGTGGAGCTGGCGAATTTGCTCGCCGGCATTGCCTTGCCGCGGGCGACGCCGTGAATGTCTGGTATGGTGCACTCGACTTCATCGATTTTATAGCGCGACATGAATCCGCGCAGTTCATCGCTCTGTTTGGGCAAGTTACCCAGATCAATGTCTAGCTTGATTACCTTACTGTTAGTCGTCATGTGATACCCATTGCTGCATCAAGTTGGCACACCTGAGTGACGCGCTGCGGCCCAGGTGTGGGGCGATGCATTCCTATGTTTGTGATCACATTTTGTGATCACAAAATGGCATTGTCAACATCTTTCCCTGAGAAAAGCGATAAATTCTCGCTAAGTTGCTTATAAATATAGCGATAATTTCTGCAGTTGTGGCTTGATTTTCACAGGTATTAGGAAGCTTTTACGGTCTTTCAGGGGTCAATGTGCGCGAGCTCGATCCAGTGCTGACGTAATTACGCTGCAAATGAAAGCTTTGTGCTGCTCAAAATTTTGGCTGCGGGCGTTGCTTTCGATGCGTACTGCAAGCCATTTAGGATGCTGTAGAGCCGTGTCTTAAGTATTGCTGCAACCGATAAATGTCATACCCTGCTGAAGGTCTTCAATGATGGCATTTTTAAAGCCAATGCTATCTCCCTCTTGCAGTGCGCGGGTGGCTGCTCTGTGCTGATCGTCGATGGGCACTTTGCCCAAGTGGGCGTAGATCTGGCGCATATAGGGGCCGAACTGCAGCCATAAACTCTCTACCAACCCCAGTAAGACGCCCTCAGATGCGAGCCGGTAAATGGTGAAATGAAATTCATAATTTCCGCGCATGTAAGCATTAACATCTTGTTTTTCAAGTGCAATGTCCATTGTTTTGTCGATGTCGATGAGGCTTTGTATATCGTGAGGCTGGATCTTTGTGAGAGCCTGTAGTGCAAGCTCTGGCTCTATCATTAATCTGGCGAGACGGATTTCTTGAAAGCGTTGGTTGTCCATCACAGGGATGGAGACTCGGCGATTATCGTGCATCTCCAGTGCGCGTTCGGCAATGAGCCGGCGCACTGTCTCTCGCACCGGAGTGGGGCTGACAGCGAGGGATTCTGCAAGGCCGCGAATGGTCACTTGGCAGCCCGGTGCCAGTTCACCGAAGAGTATTTTGTCGCGCAGTGCTCGGTAGGTCGACTCGTTGACCGTGAGATGCGGGTCTTGCATAGCGGACTCCCTCTTTAGTGGTATAGCACGCGGCAAAGTGCCGTGCTATTACCTATACTCAGCATTAAACGACACGGATAAAAAAAATACAAATTTTGTGATCACAAATATTGATAAGTTGAATCAATTATGCGATTTTGAATAACAGCAAAGCCTCGAGGGCAGCGTTGAGTGATGCCCTTGTAATCCAAAAATAATAGACGAGGAACGCACAATGAACGTTAAAGGGTCATTTAAGAAATGCCTGCTAGGGACTGCAGTGGCAGCACTGTTTGCCACCACAGCGACACAGGCGGCCGATCGCACTCTCAATGTTTACAACTGGTCGGACTATATCGATGAGAGCATCATCACGGATTTTGAGAAAGAGACAGGGATAAAGGTCAACTATGACGTCTTCGATTCCAACGAGATGGTTGAGACTAAGATGCTCACAGGTGCATCGGGCTATGACATAGTGACTCCCTCGGGTTCTTTCCTCAAACGTCAAATTCAAGCCGGTATTTTTCAGAAACTCGATAAGTCTAAACTGCCCAATCTAAAGCATGCCTGGGGCGATATCCAAAAAACAACAGCGGCCTATGACCCAGACAATGCACACTCAATTAACTACATGTGGGGCACCACAGGCATAGGCTATAACAAAGCTAAAGTCGAAGAGCGTATCCCCAATGCGCCGGTTAACTCTTACAGTTTGATCTTTGACCCTGCCAATGCAGCGGCACTCGCCGACTGCGGTATTTACATACTCGATGCGCCAACTGAGACGCTGCCGGCGGCGATGCAGTATTTAGGGTTGGACCCGAACTCTAAAGACAAGGCGGATATCAAAAAAGCTGAGGCTGTGTTCAAC
>JBMZCU010000267.1:0-4810 GCA_049613705.1 Pseudomonadales bacterium
GCTGCAATGCCATGAAATACACAGTGGCCAGCGCAATCAAACCATCAATGGCCATGCCGAAGAGATGATAGAACAACCCGGTATCCGCTTTTGCCACGACCTCAGTGTGATCATTGAACATGTGGATGAAGTGCTGTGCAAACAGGTTGAGCAGTAAGTAATAAGCCACACCCAGCCCAACGGTCACCCAGATAGCCAATCGCATCAATTCGCGATTAGTCGCGCGATCACCGCGGCCATGATAATAACTGATCAGTGGCTGTACACCGCCGCCTACACCTTCGCTAAGCATGTAGTAGAGACTCATCAGATAGCCGACAACCGCGTAGGCGCTGACACTAAACATATTGCCGTATTGCACAAATAGCGCGTTGTGCACTGCAATCACAAATCCTGCGTATAGGTGCATCACCAATACTGAACTGCCGATGGCCAGTACTTGCTGAGCATCAGCCACACTGAAAACGGCACCGCTGGCACGCAGCGACACTGTTGCCCGCCCTGAGCAAAAGTAGCCCAGTGCAGCCACTGTCGCCACCGCCATCGACAGTACTGTCGCCCACGCGGCACCTGCAATCCCTAACTCTAGCACCACCAGCAGCCAGTAGTTGAGCACCGCGTTGAGCAGCGCACCTGCAACCATCAACCAGGTCGCCAAGTTGGGGCTGTCGTCGTTGCGCATCAACAGCGGTAGCGCCGCCGAGGCGATGGCGAAAAACGCGGTGTATTGAAAAACTTCGATGTACACTTGCGCCAGTTGCAGCAGCTCCCCGCTGGCCCCTTGAAGACGTAAAAAGAACGTGGAGTACTCGATATACAGTGCGCTCAAGAGCGCCGCCACTACCAGTAATATGACGCCTGTGTAGAGCGCACGCGCCGCGCGAGGTAAGTCCTCGGCACCGCGGGAAAATGAGACCAGCGCCCCCGCACCTATCCCTACCAGTAAGCCCGCCCCAGTGAAAAAAGTCATCAGCGGATAGGCCAAACCAACAGCCGCCAAGCCCTGTTCACCGACGTATTGTCCAATAAAAATACCGTCGATAATGATGTAAATACCACTGACCAACATAGCAACAACTGCTGGAATAGTATTGCGCCAAAACGCTCCCGACACCGCCGATGCCTCTTTTACTCGCTTCATTTCGCCCCCCGTAATGCCGCCATTATCCTTCTACTACAGATAGAATAAAGTTACTATCTATCTATATTTCAGATACTAATAAGGAGAGGATGAAACAGGTGAATTGGAATCTAGCGCAACTACAAGCTTTTGTGGCAACAGTTCAACAGGGCTCATTCTCCGCTGCTGCGCGCGAGCTAAAACGCGCGCAGTCCCAGGTAAGCACGGCGGTGGCCAACTTGGAGGTCGATATCGGCTTTGAACTCTTTGATCGCAGCGGCCGCTACCCTGTGTTGAGTGCGCGCGGCGAACGCCTCTATCCACAGGCGGTCAATTTACTGCGCCAGTGCCAGCAGCTCGACGGTCGTATTTCCAGCTTGGCCAAAAACGCAGAGGGCGAATTCACCCTGGCGATAGATGAAGCCTTCCCCGAACAGACACTGGATAGCACGATAAGGCAGATTGAGCGCAAGTTCCCGCAGTTTCGCCTCACCCTGATCAACGGCAGTCAGGGAGATATCGTCAACTACGTGCGCACCGCACAGGCTGATCTGGGGCTACTGGTGCAGAATACTCCAGTCGACGAGGCCCTTGAAGCCATTAACATCGGTCACCTCGACTACGCCATGGTCACCGCGCAGAGCCATCCCTTGGCACAGATGGAGACAGTTAGTCTGAGTGATCTACAGCAGCACCGCCAATACGTCAGCTGCAACAAGCGCGGCGAGCCCTACAACCGACCGATCAGCGCCGATACCTGGCTGCTCGACAGCTACTTCTACATTCTGCCACTGCTGCTGGGCGGGCGTGGCTGGGCCATGCTGCCACAGACCATAGTCGAACACCCTATGGGCGAAGCACAGTTGCGCACGCTCAAAGTACGCGAATTCGGTGCTCCTTCAACCTCCACAATCTCAATCATTCGCCGTCACAACAGCCCGCGCGGCGAAGTCAGCAGCTGGCTGATCGACTACTTACAAGCGCAGTTTTAGCGCTTGCTATGGAGCTTACTTGCTATGGCGCTTAAAAAAAGCGCACGCCGGTGACACTCTCGGAGTAATCCCAAAGCTGCTCGGCAAGCTGTACATCGCGGGCCATTGCATTGAGCGACTGAGCGACCGGCGCCCCCCAGAGCAAGAACCTAGGGCCGAAATAACTGCCAGGCTCTACCATTGGATCTGTCGCCGCGCGCAGCTGTGGCAGACAACCGCGTTCGACAGGCGTCGCCATCACCCGCGACAGCCAACCGCCGACGCCGATGCTCTGCTGGCGCTCTGTGGCTGTCAATCCGGGGTGCGCAGCACAAGAGAGCAATTCAACCCCGGCACTATCACAGCGGCGCTGTAACTCTAAGCAAAACAGCACATTGGCCAATTTGCTATCGCCATAGGCCTTTAGCCGATGATAGCTGCGCCGGCGCCACTGAATATCATCAAAGTCGATCACTCCGGCCTTGTAGCCACCACTACTCAAGGTGACCACGCGCGCGCCCCTGCTAGCGCAGAGCAGCGGCATGATCAGCCCCGTCAGCGCAAAATGCCCTAAGTGGTTAACGGCAAAGTGCATTTCCTCACCCTGCGGGGTGTGCGTCAAATGCTCTAAGTTGACGAGGCCCGCGTTATTCAGCAACAGATCGAGGCTCTCAATACGCTCGATCAACTGTGCCGCGGCGTGCGCAATGGATGCCACATCAGCAAGATCCAGCTGAAGCACCTCAATATTTGCAGCTGGCAGCTCGCGAACGATTCTCTGGCGGGCCGTGTGGCCGGCATCTAGATCGCGACAGCCGATAAACACTCGACACCCCGCACGCGCTAACTCCAGCGCACTCTTGTAACCCAAACCGCGATTGCCACCCGTGACCAGCGCCACTTTACCCGTTAAATCGGGTATATCCTGCAGTGTCCAACAGCTTTTCATCTCTCACCTTTGTCATCGTAAAAGCGTCAGTTTAAACTGTGACCTTAACCTCACAGTCAAGGAAAAGTGTGCAAGGCATCTCAAATGTTCTGAGAATACGCTGCGACTACTGTGGGTAATACATTCGATCGATTTTGCGACAGAACAGCCTCCCCTCTTCGTTAGCGAGTGAGGCGTATTGGCTATTTTCATCTTATTCGAGGATAACAAATGCGAATTAGCGAGCTGTGCCAGCGCGGTGGCACCTCCAAGGCACTGGTGCGCCACTACGAATCTCTGGGGCTGCTGCACTCAACATCGCAAGCCGCCGGCAGCAGGCACTACCGAGATTTCCCCGAGGAGAGCTTGCGCAGGCTAGAGCTTATCGCCGCGGGTAAAGAGATTGGCTTAACCCTAAAACAGATTCAGCCGCTGTTAGACGCTTTTCTCACCCGCGATATGACACGCGAGGAGGCTTTGGCCGTACTCGATCAGCAACTGAGGCAAATCGAGCAGGTATTGATCAGCGCTGCGCGTACTAAGGCGCTGATTGAGCATCGCATCGAGGAAGTGAAAGCTAAACCCACTTCACAGTGCTTTAAAGCCTAGGCGGGTATTTGTTACGCACTACTGTGTGCTGACACTGTCAGTGACGGTCACAGAAGACTGCAAGCCCTTGCGAATCACTTCGCGCTCCTCGTGGTTATACCCTTGAGTTAACAGATCAATATACTCATCCGCGCTGTGTTTGTTGATAATGACGGTATTAATGTCTGCGACAACTTGCTTCCCCCAGGGCGAGTTCGGACAAGCCAAATACGTCAGTGTAAAGGCGGGGATTTCTTCTATCGCAACGCTGCTAAAGGCCTCTTTAAATTGGGAGTCCTCTTTCATCAAGTAGGAGACCGTCGCCGGGTATTCAAGCATGTAATCAACACGCCCCAATTTCAGCATAGTGAGCAAACTCTTGCTGACGATGGACTTGCGGCTGAGGTTAGACACAGCTTCGTGCTCTGCGAGTAATTTATCAATTGCCGGGGTATAAGATCTGTCGTTTACTAAACTGCCCGCAAAGCGTTTATCAGCCATCAGCTCAACCAGAGAATAAGACGTAGTCGCCCCTAAGCGCGCTAAATTCTCTTTCGACATGATCACCCTAATCGGCAGGGCCACGGCAACGGGCACAGTAAACTTGGCAATCGCCTCGCGCTCGGCACTCTTAAAGACCATAGTGCTACAGATGTGATCTCCTTTACCGATTGCCTTGAAAGTCCGCGCCCAATTCATTTCGACGTTCTGGTGCTGATACTGTGACAATTGCTGCTGCAGGTAAGGAAAAAATCTGTCCAACTGCCCCTGCCCTTTATCTTCGCCGCGCAGAATAGTTAGCGGGGGGAAATGGATACTCTGCCAAATAATTTGGTTATCTGCGCGGGCAATTGTACTGCTCACAGCCATTAAGCATAGATAACATGACACTAGGCCAAGGGTGTTTTTTAATTCGCTTCCAAGTGTTAAAACAGCGTTGCGCAACCTATCCATCGCCTCTCTCCCTAGGTACTTTCATCTGATGCTGGCAACAAGTACCTAACAATCAAATACAGTGCGAGCTCAACTCTCTTATAGGTATAGGTCAACAACAGGTTTAGCGCAAACTAAGTCCCTCGGGTAAAAGTCCCTCGGGTAAAATCTAGACTGAGCAGTGCTCGAGGTGCGCGAGTGGAACCATGCTGAGTTTCAGGCGTTAACGGGTTTAAACTGCTGGATCACAGGTTTTTTTATCTAAAGGAT
>JBMZCU010000268.1:0-4799 GCA_049613705.1 Pseudomonadales bacterium
ACGCTACCGCTGCCGTTCTAGATGAAATGGGTCGCAGACCAATGCTGGTATACCCCTATATCAGACCTATTAAGCTGCCAGGTTAATAGATCGAGAGGCACCTGGGTCACTCAGTGCCATTAATTGCTATCTAAGGTATGAATGTAGATGACCACTATAGTTTCTGTGCGCCGCGGCGACAGCGTTTGTGTCGGCGGCGACGGCCAAGTATCTCTTGGCAACACTGTCATGAAAGGCAGCGCCAAAAAAGTTAACGTACTCACCAAACACCAAGTGATTACTGGTTTTGCCGGCTCTACTGCCGATGCGATCACCTTGCGAGATCTATTCGAGCAACAGCTCGACAAACATCAGGGCAATATCGTTAACGCCGTGATTCACCTTGCCCGCGAATGGCGTAGCGATAAAGTCCTGCGCCGCTTAGAGGCACTCATGCTCGTGGCCAACAAAGAAAAAACTTATCTGCTCTCAGGTACAGGCGATGTTATCGAGCCTGAAAACGGTGTTATCGCTATCGGCTCTGGCGGTAACTTTGCCCACGCAGCCGCTACTGCACTTATCGAGAACACAGACTTTAGCGCCGCTGAAATCGTCGAGAAAAGCTTACACATCGCCGCGGATATCTGCGTCTTCACCAACCACAATCAAGTTATCGAAACCCTGCCTGCCGCAGCGTCAGCTTAGGAGCTACTATGTCTAATATGACACCTCGTGAAATTGTCCACGAACTCGACCGTCACATCATTGGCCAAGATGATGCTAAGCGCTCGGTCTCTATTGCTCTGCGCAACCGCTGGCGCCGCATGCAGTTAGATGAAGAACTGCGCGCCGAAGTATCCCCCAAGAACATCCTGATGATAGGTCCGACAGGGGTGGGTAAAACAGAGATTGCCCGCCGCCTTGCCAAGCTGGCTAACGCCCCTTTCATCAAGATTGAAGCCACCAAATTTACCGAGGTAGGCTACGTCGGGCGAGACGTCGAGACTATAGTGCGCGACCTCGTCGACATGGCGATCAAAATGATACGTGAGCAAGAGACGGAGAAAGTCCGCTTTCGCGCTGAAGATCTCGCCGAAGAGCGCATCCTCGACGCGCTGCTACCTCCAGCTCGCGGCGCCAACTTCGATGAAGCCCCTTCAAAGACCGACAGCGCAACACGCCAGATCTTTCGTAAAAAGCTGCGCGAAGGCGATTTAGACGACAAAGAAATTGAAATTGAGCTATCGCAGAACCCGATGGGGGTAGAGATCATGGCCCCTCCTGGCATGGAGGAGATGACCAGCCAGCTGCAGAACATGTTCTCCAATTTAGGTAATCAGAAGAAGAGCAGCCAGCGCATGAAAGTGTCTGCTGCGATGAAAGCGCTGATCGAAGAAGAGGCCGCCAAACTCGTTAAAGAAGATGACATCAAGCAGCAGGCGATCGATGCTGTAGAGCAAAACGGCATTGTCTTTTTGGATGAAATCGACAAAGTGTGCAAGCGCGCCGATGCTGGAGGCAGCGGAGGAGATGTTTCACGAGAAGGCGTACAACGCGACCTTCTCCCCTTGATCGAAGGCTGCACACTGAGCACTAAGTACGGCATGGTAAAAACAGATCACATTCTGTTTATCGCCTCCGGTGCCTTCCACCTAGCCAAGCCATCTGATCTCATTCCAGAGCTTCAGGGCCGCCTGCCTATTCGCGTTGAACTCAATGCACTCAGTGCCGATGATTTCCGCCGCATACTCACAGAGCCCAAAGCGTCTCTGACAGATCAATACACTGCGCTGCTAAAGACTGAAGGTGTGGATGTAAGCTTCAGTGAAGATGGTATTGCACGCATCGCCGAACTTGCTTTCCAAGTTAACGAGCAGACTGAAAATATTGGTGCACGTCGCCTTCACACTATGATGGAGCGCCTCTTGGAAGACCTGTCTTTCCACGCTTCGGATAAATCCGGTGAAGCTGTTGTCGTCGATACCGCCTACGTCAATGAGCACCTCGCTCAATTGAGTGATGACGAAGACCTCAGCCACTATATTCTCTGAGTAACGGGGGCGCTGCGGCGCCCTTTTTCACACTGGGGTACCTATGACACCGCTACACATCAAACTACACAAAAAGTCACGCAGCTTAGAGCTACACTTCAGCGACGGCCAATTCGAGCTTAGCGCCGAGTACTTGCGCGTCCACTCGCCCTCAGCTGAAGTACGCGGGCACGGCGTTGGCCAGGAAGTGCTACAGCACAGTAAAAAGTTTGTCGCTATCGACAACATCGAAATGTCTGGTAATTACGCACTAAAAATCACCTTCGATGACGGCCATGACAGTGGTCTCTACACCTGGGATTACCTCTACACTCTCTGTCACGAGCAAGCTCGCATTTGGCAAACATACTTAGACAAACTAGAAGCACAAGGCAAGAGCCGTGACGCTGGCCTCATAGGGCTTGGCTAACTATTGCAAAAACACAAGAAATAGCGCGCTATCTACCCATCTATTGCGCTGACATAGCAAAATAGTTTTCTTAACGCGGTCAACAGCGCTACAATTATTGCCGATTTAACACAGCGAACACGATTATGAGCACTGCAGATAAAGATACTATCGATTTTGGCTACACCGAAGTTCCACGCGGCGAAAAAGTAAAGCACGTCGCCGAGGTTTTCCACTCTGTGGCCGGTAAGTACGACCTGATGAACGACTTAATGTCAGGGGGCGTTCACCGCCTGTGGAAAAAACTCACGATAGAGCAGAGCGGTGCCCGCGCAGGCATGCACATTCTCGATATTGCTGGCGGCACGGGTGACTTGACCTTGCAGTTCTCACGCATTGTCGGCAAGACTGGCAATATAACGCTAGCAGATATTAACGACTCAATGCTCAAGGTTGGCCGCGATAAGCTGCTGGACAAAGGCGCGGCGGGGAATATTGATTTCGTCCAAGCCAATGCCGAGTGCCTACCTTTCCCGGATAACCACTTTGATATCATCACTATCGCTTTTGGTCTGCGCAACGTCACTGATAAAGATGCCGCACTGCGCTCGATGAATCGCGTACTAAAGCCCGGCGGCAAACTGATGGTGTTAGAGTTTTCAAAAACTGACAATCCGCTGCTTTCCAGTGCCTACGACCTGTACTCTTTCAATATCTTGCCGAAACTTGGCCAAGTCATTGCCGGAGATGCGGATAGCTACCGCTACCTAGCAGAGTCTATTCGCATGCACCCTGATCAAGAGACACTTAAAGGCATGATGCAGCAAGCTGATTTCGTCAACTGCAAATACCAAAATATGACAGGCGGCATTGTCGCGCTGCACACCGGCATCAAGCCCTGAGCACAATGATTACCACTGCGGCCATACTCGCCTGTGAAGCGGCGATAAACAAAGCCTTACGTAGTGACAGCGCCAGCTGTAGGGCTCTCGCTGAGCTCAGCGGGGTCGTGTTTGAGTTCGAGACACTGGATAGCCCACTTCATTTTTACTTGATCCCTCTGTCATCGGGGATCAGCATACAGCAGCATTTTGACGGTAGCGCTGACACCCAGTTTAGTGGCACGATGCAAAGCTTCTGCCAGCTGGCAAGTGAGCAAGACAGCGCGGCCCAACTCTTCGGTAACGGTGTTACTATAAAGGGTAATCACACCCTGGCCACCAAGCTGCAAAGCATTATCAAAAATGCACAGATCGATTGGCAGGGCATACTTGCAGAGCACTGTGGCGACCTCATTGCCTCGCAAGCTGCTGCTCTCTTTTCTATGGCCTCATCACAGGCGATACGCATCGCCAAAAGTCTCGAGCTTAATACCGCTGAGTTTCTCCAGGAAGAGTCACGCCAGCTGCCAAGCCCGCCTGAGGTCGAATATTTCCTCACCCAGACACGTGAGCTGCAGCAGCGTAGCGAGCGGCTAGAGGCGCGCATACTGCTGCTGCAAAGTGAGGCAAAAGTGTAAAAATCCTACTACCTTTTAAGCGTATTTAGCTTTTCAAGGCAGCGGCTTTCTCCATGGCATCCTCTCCCTTCTTCCAAAGATTTCCCTGCCACAGCTCTTCTAATCCAGTTTCACCACTCGCACCTTTTGTTGTTAAATAGTCGAAGTAGCTCGTCGGTTTGTGCCCTGTGATGTTGTAAAAGTCTGGGCTACAGCGACAGTAAAAGCCATTGACCAAGTATTCGAAAAACTCTGCGCGCGTGCTACCAAAATCCGCCTCAAAATCCTGCATGCTCTGTGCGCGATACTCTATTGTCCTATTCATCGCACGCCCTAAGTCAGCGGCGATTTCCGCCATACTCTGCGGCTGTGGGCCCGTAATATCGTAAAACTTGTTTGCGTGCAGCGCTGCACCTTGCTCAAAAATAGCCGCCGCCGCTTCTGCAATATCAGCTGTGCACACAAAAGAATTTCGCGCATCCCCGAGCGGATTGCTGAACCAACCTTCTGACTCGATAGTTTCGCAATCCGTTTTCAGTAGATGGTTCATGAAGAAGTTATTGCGCAGTACCGTCACTTTTAGACCCGCATCAATAAGTGCTTTCTCTCCCCACCAGTAGTGCTGAAGCATCAATGGAATCGCCGCACCTGCACGAGATGCGTGCACATCTGCCTCATAACTTGCAGTGTTCGTATCTGCCCCCATGCAACTGATGCGCACAACATGCTCTAGCTGCTGTGTATAGCCTGCGAGAAACGCAGCAAAGTCGAGATGCCCCTGTAACATAGGATCTAAGGATGCCGAGTAAAGGTGCGTCACACCTTCAAGTGCAGCTTCCCATGTCGCACTATCATTTAAATCAAATTTAACGACCTCATCAGC
>JBMZCU010000269.1:0-4790 GCA_049613705.1 Pseudomonadales bacterium
TCAGTGCGACAAACACCGGCGCACTGTAGAGGAAAACTGTGACGTGGGATGCGCTAGTAAAGGCCAGGCTCTCGCCGATCAAGAAATACTCTACCGAGAAAAACAGCCCTGCCAGAATACCTGGACGCCAGTGCTCCAAATGCCAGCGCTGACGCTTGATCACAATAAACGCGGTGACCGCCAGTGCGGCAATCAGTGAGCGCAGAGCGATTTGCAGAATGGGCGCCATATCTGGCGCCGCCGCCTTGAGCGCGACTTGCTGCATGCCCCACACAGAACTCAGCAGTAACATCAGTGTGACCGCTTGGTTGTCTATGGCTTTGCGCTCGCCCATGGCAAATCTCCTATAACGTGATAGCAGGGAGTATGCGGCTGTCTGCTATGGTTGATATACTTTGTTTCCGACAGTTGATATCAGAGTTACGCCACGTGGACCACATTTCTGCCAAACACTATCAGCAATCGCCCTTTGACTCCGAGCTACCGAGTGAGATGTACTTTCGCTGTGCGCGCATGGCGGCGGACACTAGTTATCCGCAGCACGCTCACCCCTGGGGCGAGTTTGTCTACTCCTACAGCGGAGTGATGGAGGTCAAGCTGGCACATACCCACTACTTGGCGCCACCGCAGTACGGCCTATGGCTGCCGCCGAATGTTGAGCACCGCGGACTCAACCGCTACGAGGCCGAGCACTGCTCTATCTATGTCGACACTGCGCTGTGTGGGCAGATGCCACAGCACAGCTGCGCGCTGACCATAAGCCCGCTGATTCGCGCGCTGCTAGAGCACTTGGGGCAGCGCTGCGGCAGCGACAGCGCACTGCCGGATACTCTAGAGTATCGCCGCCAGTTACAGGTGCTGTTCGATTTGCTGGCGCAGGCCTCCTGTGCCGGTAGCTACCTGCCAACCTCGGATGACCCTGTACTGTGCAAAGTGCTTTCCACCTTGCGTGCTAACCCCAGTGACAGCCGCAGTGCGGCGCAGTGGGCGCAGTTCGCCAACACTACAGAGCGCACCCTGTTGCGCCGCTGCCAGCGCGAACTTGGCATGAGCTTCAACCACTGGCGTCAGCGCTGTAAGGTGGTGGCGGCGCTGGCGCTGCTGGAAACAGTGCAGAGCGTGGAGAGCATCGCACTGGATTTGGGCTACAGCAGCTCCTCGGCCTTTATTGCCATGTTCAAACGGCTGATGCACTGTACGCCGGAGGAGTTTCGTCGCAGTGCCGGTAATTAAGGAAGGTGCGAGTAGGTCCAAAGTGCCTCTGGCGCACAGAGTGATTTGCGCTTGGGGACTTGCCCGCACCTTATCCAGTCAAGGAGGACAGATGTTAAAGCGTACGATAGCGGGATGTATGATATTTCTATGTGCGCAGGTTCAAGCGAGTGATTTTGTGACCCTGCCGCTGATCAAGCAGCACCAGTTGGGTGAACAGTTTATCTATCACAGCGGGGCTGAGGGTGAGCCTGTGCTGGAAATAGCACTCAGGCAGCAGGGCGATAAGATGCAGTGGCGGTTTCGCAACCTCAGCGGGCGAGACATCGCCTGTGTGGGATTGAGCACGAGAAGTTATTTGGCCGAGGATGTCTATGTGCATTTAGGCTTTGGCTGCAGCTTCAGTTTGGCGGCGGGTGAGCAGCATCAAATCTTGGAACAGGCGACGATCACTGCGGGTGAAAAAGTGCGTGAACTGGATATGGACGCGCTGTACTTCGCCTTTGCAAAAGGTGAAGCGCCGCACAAAGTTGCCTTCGATTTTTCCGCCTCAGGAGGTAGCAAAGGGCTGTTGCTCACTCCGCCTGCAGCAGCGCCCTGATCTCGGCCACTGTCTGTTGAATGCGCTGGGGCTCTGTCTTGGCTTTGGTCAATAGCTTGCGGAACTTGAGCAGGGTATCCAGCTCCGGCACTTGCTTGGCAAAGGCGTCCGGGTGGAAGTCGCGCAGTGAATCGAACTGAATATCCACCGCCAGTGAGCCATCGCTATCGCTGCCTTTACTGCTCAACTTATCTTCGACTGTGGTCTGCAGCCGTACCTTGGCTTCACGCATTACCTCGGGGAAATTAGCCGTCTCGACATTGACGCAGCGCCTATCTGTGATAGATACCTCTTCTTCTCGCCCTTTGTAGTTGCCCAGTAACAGCAGCTTAAACGGCAATTCGACGCGCTGGTGGTCGCCCAGTTGCTCCGAGATGTAGTTCAGTTCAATACGGTCTTTGGGCAAGTCGAAAAGAGATGTGCTCATGGCGGTACTTCGTTCCTTGAAATAGCGAGCTGAGGCGGTGTTGTGCTCCCCTTCCCCAGCTGGTGTCTAAATGTGCAGATGCCATTTTTAGGTAAGTGGCGTGGATAGGGCATAGGACAAACTTGTAAAAGCGTATTAACGATCACTTTTTTACGTTCTTAATATCTGATAGCCAGCTACTTTTTTCTAAAAGAAATCCATTTTATTTGTTATCTATCAGTTGCTTATGATGGTTTAAAACTGTGGATGTTAACTTTATTAGCTCCTTTAGTCCGCTGTTGGTAATCACTCGTATTCGATGGAGTGATCGAGTAGAATTATCGTTCATATTGTATTCATTAAAGCCATTGGGGCGCCTGTAGTGTGCGGCGCTTGGGCTCAGGGAGGAGCGACCTATGATGGGTTCTACAGGACTTCACTACACGGTGAGTGTCGCAAGTTTAGCTGTTGATACCTTTAGCTTGTACAGCTTCACACTAGAGGAAGCACTCAGCGAGCCCTTTACGCTCGAACTCAATCTTTTTAGCAACCGCAGCGACATTGAAGCGGCAGATATAATCGACCAGCCGCTGGTGCTCAAGATATGGCAGGATGGAGAGTTACAGCGCGTGGTGCACGCAACGGCTTTCGAACTAGAGATAAAAGAGACAGGCTTTCGCCGTACTAGCTATCAAATCATTGCCCACCCGAGCGTGCAGCGCATGGCGTGGTTACAAAATGCGCGTATTTTCCAAGCTAAAACAGTGGAACAAATCGTCAGTCAATTACTTGAAGAAGCTGGCGTACCGGATTTTGTTTTTAGCCTCAAACGCGAGCTACAAGAGCGCGAGTACTGTGTGCAGTACACAGAGAGCAATTTGATGTTTGTACAGCGTATCCTCGCTGAAGAGGGGATTACCTATTACTTCGAGCACAGTGATGACAAGCACACTATCGTTTTTGTCGATGACAGTCAGAGCCATCCTTCACTGGAGGACGAGCGCGCTATTCCCTTTAATGCCAGCGCCGGTGGGCTAGGTGAAATTGACCCTTTAAGTGGCAGCCGCCAGCCGTGGATCAATGAATTTAGCTCGCGGGTGCGCACTGCTGCTTCATCGGTGACGATGCGTGACCGCTTCTTTCGCAACCCGCAGTACAACTACCAACATCAGTCCCAGGCGCGCGCGTTAAATGGGCAACAGCGCTATGAGCACTACCAGTACCCGGGGCGTTATAAGGAGGGAGACAGCGGGCGCGCATTCACTGAACACCGCTTGGCGTACTTGCGCCGTGATACCCAAGTGGGCGCAGGTAAGAGTAATCAGCCGACACTTCAAATGGGCTATTTTTTTGCGCTGGGCGGTCACACCAATACGGACTTTAACAAGGCTTGGTTAGTCACCACGATTACCCACCAAGGAGTGCAGGCACAGGCGTTAGAAGAAGAAGCCGGAGAGGGCGCGACCACGTATAGCAATAGTTTTTCTAGTGTACCGGCGGGGCATCAGTGGCGCCCAGAGCCCATGCCTAAACCGCAGATTTTTGGCCCGCAAATCGCCACCGTGACAGGGCCTGCGGGCGAAGAGATCTACGTCGACGAATACAGCCGAGTTAAAGTGCAATTCCCCTGGGATAGATACGGCAACGAAGACGATTTTAGCTCCTGCTTTGTGCGGGTCTCGCAGGAGTGGGCTGGAGTCAATGGCACCTATGGAGCGATCGCAATTCCGCGCATAGGCACTGAGGTGATCGTTTCTTTTCTCGAGGGCGACATGGATCAGCCTATCATCACAGGGCGAACCTATAACGCCAAAAATATGCCGCCCAATGTGCTGGCTGCAAACAAGACCAAGACCACCTTTAAAACCAAGTCGCATAAGTCGGCGGGCTACAACGAGCTGACCTTTGACGATGCCACCGACAACGAACTGATCTACCGTCACGCGCAAAAGAACGAAGACATCCAGATCAACAACGACAAAACCCAAAACATCGGCCACGACGAGAGCCACAGTGTGGCACACAACCGCACCCGCTATGTGGGCAACGACGAGTCGATCACGGTTGAGCAGGATGTGCGGTATCACGTTAATCGCGATCAATTTGAGACGATAGAGAAAGATTTAACTACCACAGTTAACAACAGCTGGGTGGAGAGTGTTCACTTTAAGCATATTCAAAATGTCGGTGAAAATAAGAAGTTGAATGTCGATGGCCAGTACCAGATAGAGGTGCTCGGCGGCATTAGTTCTAACACGAGTAAACACCAGATAATGGGTAGCGATAAGGTAGTCATTACCGGTGGCAATTCACGTATTACCCTAGCTAAGGGGAGCATCACCCTTGAATCGGCAAAAATAAATCTCGTGGGCAGTGTGAGTATTGGCGGCAGTGGTTCTGCCAGTGTACCAGCGCTTTCTGGTAGCCCTGCTACGGGCTTACCTGTCTCTGAAGAGTGCCCGTTGAAGGAGTAATGCGAAGTGCCAGACAGCGAGTCTTTTAGCTGGGTACACTACCAAGAGTGGCGAGAGCAGAATATAAAGGAGTATAGCAGTCAATGAGTTACATCAT
>JBMZCU010000270.1:0-4787 GCA_049613705.1 Pseudomonadales bacterium
TGGCGTTCTCTTTTGCTGTTGCGGCGCTGATTGAAGGCAAGGTCGATGCGATGTGGGCGCGGTGGGTGCGCCCCTGGGTGTTGCTGGCCTGGTCCTTTCTGACGATCGGGATCGCGATGGGCAGCGTGTGGGCCTATTATGAGCTTGGCTGGGGTGGTTGGTGGTTCTGGGACCCCGTTGAGAATGCCTCATTTATGCCCTGGTTGGTCGGTACTGCTCTGATACACTCTCTGGCAGTCACAGAAAAACGTGGCCTGTTCAAAAGCTGGACGCTGCTGCTGGCAATCTTTACGTTTTCACTGAGCTTGCTCGGCACTTTTCTCGTGCGTTCAGGGGTGTTGACGTCAGTTCACGCGTTCGCATCAGATCCAGAGCGCGGATTCTTTATTCTCGTTCTTTTGGCAATTACGGTCGGCGGTTCGCTGCTGCTCTACGCCATTCGCGCTTACGATGTTAAGAGTGAGTCTGATTTTGAGCTGTGCTCGCGTGAAACCTTTCTCTTGATTAACAATGTCATGCTGGTAGTTGTCTGCGCTACAGTACTGTTGGGAACGCTCTACCCACTGGCTATTGATGCATTGGGAATGGGGAAGATCTCCGTGGGGCCGCCCTTTTTTAATGCGCTATTTGTCCCTCTGATGTTGTTGCTGAGCTTTATGATGGCACTGGGTATTTCACTGCGCTGGAAAAAAAGCTCGCCTCAAACTTTGGTTAAGCACTTTCAACTGCCTTTTGTGGCGGCAATATTGGCAGGGGTGCTCAGTGCTTACCTATTTGCGAAAGAGTTGGCGCCCACGACATCATTAGCGCTGAGTATCGCCTATTTTATTTTCTTCGGTTCGCTTAAAGATGTGTTTGTAAAAGTGAAGCACAAAGCGGATAAATGGCAGGGTGTTCGCAAACTGTCGCGAAGCTATGTTGCAATGCATATAGCGCACGCGGGTGTTGCGGTATCTCTCGTGGGGATCACTATGGTGTCACTCTACAGCGAAGAGCGCGATGTGCGTATGGTGCCAGGCGATAGTGTCTCATTCAGTAGCTATCGTTTTGAGTTTGAAGGCAGCGAGCCTTTCCAAGGGCCTAATTACAAGGCCGATATCGGCTTGGTAAAGGTTTATCACCACGGTGAATATTTGGAGACAATGCGCCCCGAAAAACGTCAGTATCCTGCACGCGGTACCGTGATGACAGAAGCTGATATTCGCGCAGGTATTTTTGCGGATGTCTTTGTTGCACTAGGTGAACCTTTGAGCGGTGGTGCTTGGGCAGTACGTCTGCAGTATAAGCCCTACATGCGCTGGGTGTGGCTAGGTGGATTAATGATGATGTTTGCAGGCTTTTTAGCAGCGCTAGATCCGAAATACAGACGCCGCAAACCAGTTTCAGTAAATCAATAGGAGGAGCAAATGCGTCGTGCACTACTTTTTATACCGCTAGCTCTTTTTTTAGTGATGGGTGGGTTCTTATTTAAAGGGCTGTTTTTGGATCCGACAGAGCTGCCATCAGCAAAGTTAGATAAACCTTTCCCCGCATTTGACTTGCCGAGTCTAGAAAGCGACCAGCAGCGTGTGAGCGAAACGGACTTGCGCGGTGATGTGGTATTGGTCAATGTCTGGGCTACGTGGTGCCCAACGTGTAAGCAAGAACATAGCTTTTTGAACAAGTTGGCACAGGAAGAAGGGGTCAAAATTGTGGGTATTAACTACAAGGATGACCGCGAAAAAGCCAAAGTGTGGTTGAAGCGTTATCAGGACCCCTATGTGCTGAATATTCTGGATACCAAGGGAACGCTCGGGCTAGATCTCGGGGTTTACGGAGCGCCAGAAACATATGTAGTGGATACTAAAGGTATGATTCGCTACCGGCATGTCGGCGCAGTAGATGCCAATGTATGGCGTGAAATACGCCAGAAAATGTTGGATGTAGGTTGGTCTGAGGCAGAGTCATGAAACAACTTCTATTTTGCTTGCTGATGTTTGCAAGCTCAGTCAATGCGGCGATCGAGGCTTATGAATTTGATACGCCGACACAGCGTGAGCGCTTTCAAACGCTGAGTGAGGAGCTACGCTGCCCCAAGTGCCAAAACCAAAATCTAGCCGACTCTAATTCCCCTATTGCGAAGGATTTACGTGAACAGCTCTATCGCATGATAGGAGAGGGCCAGAGCGATGCCCAGGTCAAAGAGTTTATGGTCGCTCGGTACGGAGATTTTGTGCTCTATAAACCTGAAGTGAACGCCGTGACCTATTTGTTGTGGTATGGGCCCTACGCGTTGTTGATATTGGGCTTTGTTGTCGTTATCGCAATAGCTTGGAAGCGCAAGCGCCCTGAAGAGCAGGTAGAGCCATCGCAACAAACTAGCGAGGCGATATTGACACAAGCACAGCATAAACGCGATATAGCAGCACTACTGGATACTAAAGATGATTGAATTTTGGGGCGCAATCGCGCTGTTAACGCTAGTGGCGCTGGGTTTTGTGGGATGGCCTTTGCTCTCAATGAAACGTCAGGATGACTCTCTACCGAGTAGCCGGAAAACGCAGAATGTAGAGATATTCAAGCAGCGGGTAGCTGAGCTTGAAGAGGAGAGGGATGCAGGGCTACTCAGTGAAGCTAGTTTGGCAGAGCTTACCTTGGAGCTTGAGAAGAATTTATTACTCGATGCACAAAAAACATCCAATAACGAGGTTGCGCAATCGCGTTTAACCGGAGCAAAGTTGGCGCTAGTTGCCGCTGTATCAGTATTGGTAATCAGCGTTAGTTTAGCGTTTTATAGCCGCTATGGCAGTTATGACGAGCTAGTTTGGTTCAGCCAACAGCATGCCAGTGGCCAGCAATTAGATGGCCAGCAGCCGACAGCGGAGCAGGCGATTGCGATGCTGGAGCGAGAGCTGCAGCAAAACCCTGATAATGCAGAGGGCTGGTATATTCTGGCCAGTGCGTACATAGGCACAAACCAGTTTGTCAGAGCGAGTGAGGCATTTGAAAAGGTGTTGCAAGTGCTTCCCGAAGAAGCGCCACAACGAGCCTCAGTCACTGGGCAGTACGCCCAAGCTCTGTACTTTATCGCTGGAAAAGTATCTGCAGATGTGAGTACGCAAGTAGAGAAAGCGCTCTCACTTGATGCCAACGAAGTAGTTTCGCTAGGGCTCATGGGAATCGCAGCTTACGATGCACAAGACTATCAAGGTGCTATTGATCATTGGAGCAAGGCGATGCAGCACGCCGATGCCAGTGCTTCAAGTTCACTGCAATCAGGGATTGCCAAGGCGCGCAGCAAACTTGGAGTTGAGCAGCAAAGTGCAACAGGTGGTGTGCCACATGTCAGTATCACATTAGATGTGGATGCAGATGTAAGGGAACAAGTGGATCCACAAGCAGTCGTATTTGTGTTTGCCAGGCCGATAGGCGGGGGGATCCCCTTGGCGGCAAAGCGCTTAACCGTGGCCGAGCTACCGGTAAACATCATTTTGGATGACAGTTTGGCGATGATGGAGCAGGCAAAAATATCTTTGCAGAATAATGTTGAGGTTAGTGCTAGAATCTCGCTTGGCGGGACGCCACAAGCTGTTTCAGGTGATTATACAGCCGATGCTGTGCAGGCGAAGGTTAGCGAGAGTGGTGAAACAGTTAACTTGTTGATTGATAGGCTTGTCGATTAACCTATAAAGGGATTATAGTTAGCGGATTGGCCTAGTATTTTGTATCGGCCAGGCGACTTGAATATTTAGGGTGTTGGTGAATAGGATCTATGGAAATAGGTTTGCGTGATTGGTTAATCGTAGGAGCAGGTGTTGTCATCTTATTGATCTTTATCGATGGGTGGCGGCGTATGCGGGCACAGAGCAATTCACTGAAGATAGATATCGACGAAAAACTTTCGGATATCGCTACTGATGACTATAACCCGGAACTCCCCTTGGGCACTGCGCGGGTGTTCAAACCTAAAGAAAAACAAGGTGAAGCTTCAGAGGTTGGAGAGCCAATCTCCACAGAACCTTCTGAGCCCAGTGAAGTTGAAGAGACTGGCGTTGAAGCGGATCCTTTGTTTGAACGTTCAGAGCATCCCTCAAAGACCCAAAGTGAGCAAGACACTCTCACCCCTTCTGCGGTACTCGAGCCATCGGCGATTGAGCCTATCGATGAGCAAGTCCTGACAACCTCCGAACCAGAAATTGTTGCGCCAGTAGCGCCTAGCGCAGATATTGGCTTTTCGGCACTGTCCAATGATGATGCGCTCATTAATCAGGCGGTTGAGCCTGTTCAGCAGTCATCACTTGAAACACAAATACACAATATTGGACAAGAAAACGAGACAGAGGCTCAGCCTCAGCCTGAAGATGTAAGTGCCGTTCACACGGATACCGAATTTGAAGCGCTGAGTACGCCATCAGAACACTTCTCTGAGGAACAGCCCCGCGAGGCAGAGCTAAAAATAGATGATGTTGAGTCTGAATTCTCCCACGCTCAGACGGTTAACCGGACAATCAGCGATCAAGCCAGTGAAATTCAAGACAGGTTCGAGCGCTTGCTTGCCGAACGTGAGTTTGAAAGTAATGCCGCAGCGCAAGAGGAAATTACATCAGCACCAGCGCAGGCCATTAGCTCTGACTTCATCAACTCTGTGGTGGAGTCGGTTGCGGCGCAGCGAGATGTAGAGCCTACTAGTGATCTACAGCACCAAACAGAAGTCTCTGATATTGTAGTGCAGCCAATTGAGCAGTTTACTGTTGAGCCAGAGCCAGAGCCAGAGCCAGAGCCAGAGCCAGAGCCAGAGCCAGAGCCAG